>JAVKGX010000004.1 GCA_031432545.1 Armatimonadota bacterium | reverse complement strand
GAGGCCGGGCCAGGGTGGAGTGAGGGCACGTAACCCCCAGGCCACGAGCATGCGCGAGCAGAAGGGGATCCGCGGTTTCGAGCTGCCGGTGGTGGTGACGTCGGCGAGGCCGGGGCTCGCGTCCTTGCTGCTCGCGGCTTCGGACGCGGCCGCTCTGACGGTGGCCTGGTGGCTAGCGGTGCAGGGCCGACTCCTGGCCGGTGGCGTCCTGTCGCCGGAGCTCTACTGGCAGCTGTGGCCTGGGACTGTGCTGCTGGTGCTCGCCAACGGGCTGCAGGGACTGTACCCGGGCTTCGGCACGAACCCGGTTGAGGAACTGCGCCGGACGAGTGCGTCCGTCAGCCTGGTCCACCTAGTGGCCGGCGCGGCTACGTTTGTCGTCCGCGGCGCTGAGGTGTACTCCCGGGCGGTGTTCCTCGTCGCTTGGCTGCTCGCGCTGGTCCTAGTCCCGGTGGGGAGGGCCGCGGTGCGGCACGTCTTCTGCCGGAGCCGGTGGTGGGGGTATCCGGTGTTGGCGCTGGGTGCTGGTGAGACCGGTCGGCTGGTCACCGAGACACTGCGCCGGCAACCCGGCATCGGGCTCAGGCCCGTCGCGCTGCTCGACGACGACCCGGACAAACACGGACGCATGATTGACGTCCCGGTCGCCGGCGGGCTGGACCTCGCTCCCGTGCTGGCCCGAGACATGGGGATTACGTACGCGATCCTGGCGATGCCGGGCGTGGCGAGGGACCGGCTCGTACACATCATCGAACAGTACGGTCACACCTTCCACCACCTGCTCGTGATCCCGGACCTGTTCGGCATGTCGAGCCTGTGGGTGACGCCGCGCGACCTGGGAGGCACGCTGGGGTTGGAGGTTCGCCAGACGCTGTTGTTGCCCTGGCCGCGCCGTCTGAAGCGGTTGCTGGACCTGGTTCTGATCGTCGCTTCGGCTCCGGTGTTGCTGCCACTGGTGGCCTTGCTCGCGGTGCTGATCCGGATGGACTCGCCGGGGCCTGCGTTCTACGCGCAGGACCGGGTTGGGCGGGGAGGCCACCGGATCCGGGTCTGGAAATTCCGCACCATGGTCCAGGACGCCGACCGGGTCCTCGAGCGCCTCCTCGCCGGGGATCCGAAGATGCGGGCCGAGTGGGAACACGACCACAAGCTGCGCGACGATCCCAGGCTTACGAGGATCGGCCGTTTTTTGCGCCGGACCAGTTTGGACGAACTGCCGCAGGTGTGGAATGTGCTGCGGGGTGAGATGAGCCTTGTGGGTCCACGGCCGATCGTGCAGGAGGAGGTCAAGCGGTACGGTGAGAGGTTTACGCTGTACGCGAAGGTCACACCGGGTATGACCGGGCTGTGGCAGGTTTCGGGCCGAAGCGACACGTCCTACGCGGAGCGCGTCGCCCTCGATACCTACTACGTCCGCAACTGGTCGGTGTGGCTGGACCTGTACATCCTGGCCCGCACGCTGTGGGCAGTGCCCTTCGGCAGGGGGGCCTACTGACCGCCCGGTCTCCCATCACACTCTACCTGCACACTCTACCGTTGCGGCGACTGTATGCCGGCATTATGATGCCGATGTCTGTGACGTCAGTCACGGGGGAAGCGTTGCGCGCGATCGTGCCGGTGGCGGGTTTCGGTACGCGGCTGCGGCCGCACACCTACACAGTCCCCAAGGCACTCATGCCGGTGGCCGGCCAGCCGATCCTGGGGCACATCCTGGACGAGTTGACCTCCATCGGGGTCGAAGAAGTCGTGTTGGTCGTGGGCCACCTCGGCGAGAAGGTCGAAGCGTACGTCCGCGAGAACTATCGGATCCGCGTCCACTTCGTCCGGCAGGAGCAGCCGCTGGGCAACGGGCACGCCATCTACGTCGCGCGCGAGTTCCTTCGGGCCGAACCGGTGCTGATCATGCTGGGCGACACGATCTTCCGCGGCGACTTCGCACCGGTGCTGCGCAGCGACGTCTCGCTGATCGGTGTCCGGGAGGTGGCCGACCCGCGGCGGATGGGGATCGTGGAACTCGACCGAGATGGCTTCGTGCGCCGGCTCATCGAGAAGCCCGAGCATCCTTCCACCCATCTCGCGATCACGGGCGTCTACTTCCTGCGCAACGGGGCTCTGTTGCGCCGGTGCCTGGAGCGGCTGGTGGACGAGGACCACCGGGTGCGCGGCGAGTACTGGCTGGCGGATGCCCTGCAGTTCTATGTGGACTCCGGCGAGCCCGTCCGAACGTTTCCCGTGGAGGAGTGGTACGATTGCGGGACCGCTGAGGCGCTGCTGGAAGCCAACCGGGCGTTGCTGGACGTCTTGAACCCCACGCTCCAGGACATCCCCGGCGGCGTCGTCCGCCCCCCGGTGGCGATCGCGCCTACCGCCGTCATCGAGGAGTCGGTGATCGGTCCCCACGTCTCGGTCGCCGACGGGGCGCGCATCGTCCGTTCGGTGGTCCGCAACTCGATCGTCAACCGCAACGCCACTGTGGAGAACGTGGTGCTGGACGGGTCGCTGATCGGGGAGGGCGCGTACCTGGAGGGGCGCCCCACGCGGGTGAACCTCGGAGACGACTCCGAGATCGCACTGGGCGGCTGAAGGCGAACGCGCTGTGGCCCGCGCGTTTGACACCCGTGCAGGCGCATAGTATCCTGCACGTTGGTTTGCCTGATCCGGGGGTGGCTCGGGCAGAGATCCGGGGGAGGCGGTGAAGACGTTTCAGCAGAAGCCCGCAGACGTCAAGCGCGACTGGTTCGTCGTCGACGCCGATGGCAAGGTGCTCGGGCGGCTCGCCAGCCGTGTGGCTGCGATCCTGCGGGGCAAGCACAAGCCGACCTTCACGCCGCACGTGGACGGCGGCGACTTCGTCATCGTCGTCAACGCGGCCAAAGTGCGGCTGACCGGCCGGAAGGCCGAAAGCAAGATCTACTACCGACACAGCGGCTATCCGGGCGGGCTGCGGGCGACATCGGCGGGACAGCTGTTGCGCAGCAAACCCGAGTACGTCGTACGCGAGGCGGTGGAGCGGATGCTGCCCAAGAACCCGCTCGGCCGCGCCATGCTGCGGAAGCTGAAGGTCTACCGGGGCGCGGACCACCGGCACCACGCACAGCGGCCGAAGCCGCTGGAACTGTAGGGAGGCGCCATGGCGACGCTGACTCTGCCCCACGGGACGGGACGCCGCAAGGAGGCAGTTGCGCGCGTCATCCTGCGCCCGGGGTCCGGCAAGATCGAGGTCAACGGAAAGCCGTTCGAGGTCTACTTTCCGACCGCTGCCCGGCGCATTCGAATCATCGAGCCTCTGGCGGTCACCAACAACGAGGGTCGGTTCGACGTGCTGGTCAACGTCCGCGGGGGCGGGGTAACCGGACAGGCCGACGCGGTGCGCCACGGCGTCGCCCGCGCCCTACTGAAGGTGGACGAGGGACTGCGTCCCCAACTCCGCAAGCACGGCCTGCTTACGCGAGACCCGCGCGCCAAGGAGCGCAAGAAGTACGGCCGCAAGCGGGCCCGCAAGGCGTTCCAGTACTCCAAGCGGTAAGGTAAGGAAGGACCGTCCCGGGACGACGGCTCGGAAGGCCGACCCGGTATCGTCGTGCCGTGCCGCGGGCTGCTTGGCCCGCTTCTTGCTCCCTTCTTGCCCCCATGGAGGGTTCGCCGGGCCGGCCGATCCCTCTGAGTTGCTATGCTTCGGACCCGCATCGCCGCAGGTTTGCTGTGCTGGGCGGTTGCCGTCGCCGTGGTGGTCGGCCTGCCCGAGCAGGTCCTAGCTGCGCGCTATCACGTGGTGCAGCCGGGCGAGACCCTCTACCGCATCGCAATCGCCTACGGGGTCGACGTGGCGGAGTTGATGCGTCTCAACCGGATCACCGACCCGACGCGGGTCAGGATCGGCACGCGACTGCTGATCCCGGATTCAAGGCAGGACGAGCGAGCACCGGTGCAGGCTGCGCCATCGACCGCCGCGGGGGAGCGGGTGCACGTGGTGCAGGCCGGAGAGAACCTGTATAGGATCGCGCTGCGCTACGGCGTGACCGTGACGTCCATCCAGGAGGCCAACGGGCTGTCCGACGATCGGATCACGGTCGGGCAGCTGTTGAGGATCCCTGCCGGCCAGGCGCCCGCTCTGTCCGCGGACGCCCGCACAGACTGGTTCCGAGACGGGCCGATCGGCAAGACGGTGACCGTCTTTCGGCCGGTGCAGGTGCGTGAGCATCCTACGTCCGGGGCCGCCGTCGTGGCCGAACCCAGTGCGGGAAGCTCCCTGGAAGTTGTCGAGCTGTCCGTGGGATGGTTCCGCGTGGCGCTCGGGGACGGCCGGCGCGGTTGGGTCGTGGCAGCGCAGCTGCGTGCGGTGGCGCAACTGCCAGCCGCCCAGCCGCCTCCCGGCCCCGAGGGCCGAACGGCGCAGCGCCCGACGGTGCCCGCCGGTCTCTCCCCCGACCGACAAGCGGTGGTCCGAAACGCCCTGGCCATGTTGGGCACCCCGTACCGGTGGGGCGGGGCGGACCGGAGCGGGGTCGACTGCTCGGGGCTGGTGGTGCTGGCGTTCGCCGGGCGGGCGCGGCTGCCGCGGACGTCGTACGAACAGTGGAAAACAGGAACCCCCGTCGCCGCCGCCGGCCTCGCCCCGGGCGACCTCGTGTTCTTCAACACCGACGGTACTGGCGCAGGTCACGTGGGGATCTTCATCGGCGACGGACAGTTCGTGCACGGCTCGTCGGCCGGACGCGGCGTCGTGATCTCCTCCCTGGACGACCCCTTCTACCGCCGTACGTACATCGGAGCCCGCAGAGTCCTGCCCTAGCCTCCGACGGGTCGCATCCTGTCGCCGCGCCGGGCGCTTTTGCGGTCGCCATACAGGACTCGCTCTGACACCCGCAGAAGATGCACGACGGCGACGTTCCTCCACAGGAGGCCGTGTGACGCGCACCCGTGTGATCATCCTCGGCGCCGCAGGGCGCGACTTCCACAACTTCAACGTCTACTACCGCCAGCGTCCCCAATACGAGGTCGTGGCGTTCACCGCGTCCCAGATTCCCCAGATCGAGGGGCGTCGGTACCCGCCGGAACTGAGCGGCCCCCACCACCCAAAGGGCATTCCGATCGAGCCGGAATCTCGGCTGGAGGAACTGGTCCGCTCGCATGCCGTGGACGAGGTCGTGTTCGCCTACAGCGACGTCTCGCACGAACACGTGATGCACCTGGCCTCCCGGGCACTGGCCGCGGGGGCGGGCTTCCGGCTGCTGGGTCCGCGCGACACGATGCTGCAAAGCGACCGGCCGGTGCTCAGCATCGGGGCGGTGCGGACGGGAGCGGGCAAGAGTCCGCTGACGGGGTACGTGGCGGGCCTGCTCAAGGACCTTGAGGTTCGGGTCGCGGTCGTGCGCCACCCGATGCCCTACGGCGACCTGCGCCGCCAGGTCGTGCAGAGGTTCGCATCGTTGGAAGACCTGGACGCTCACCAGACCACGATCGAAGAACGGGAAGAGTACGAGCCCCACATCCGGCGGGGGCAGACGGTGTTCGCGGGAGTGGACTACGAGTTGGTCCTCGCCGCCGCCGAACAGGATGGGGACGTGATCGTGTGGGAGGGCGGGAACAACGACTTGCCGTTCTTCTCTCCCGACCTGCACGTCGTCGTCTGCGACCCGCTGCGGGCGGGGCACGAGGTCCGATACCACCCGGGCGAGGCGAACGTCCGGACCGCGGACGTCATCGTCATCAACAAGGTGTCCAGCGCATCTCCCACCGAGGTCGAGACGGTGCGGCGCAACGTGCGGGAACTCAACCCGCGGGCGCAGGTCGTGGAATCGGACCTCGTGATCGCCGTCGACGACCCCCAGGCGCTGCGCGGCCGACGGGCTTTGGTGATTGAAGACGGGCCGACGGTCACGCACGGGGAGATGGGCTACGGGGCCGGTACGGTCGCGGCAAGGGAGCACGGCGCCCAGATCGTCGACCCGCGGCCTTTCGCGGTTGGTACGATCCGCGCGACGTACGATGCCTACCCGCACCTAGCCGACGTCGTGCCGGCGATGGGGTACGGCGAGCAGCAGGTCCGCGAGCTGGAGGAGACGATCCACCGCAGCGACGCGGACGTCGTGGTGATCGGCACGCCCGCTGACCTGCGGCGTGTGCTGACCCGCCTGGACAAACCCGTCGTGCGCGTGACGTATGAGCTCGCCGATCGTGCGGACCAACTCCGCCAGATCGTGACAGCGTGGTGGGACCGTGTGGGCAACCGGTTCCGCGCGTCGACCGGACCGGACCGGCGGTGAGCGCGAGAGGCAGGGTTGCGCGGAAGGTAGGGTAGGAGATGGGAAGGACGCTGCGCGGCCGTGACCTGATCTCGATCGACGACCTGTCGGGCGAAGAGATCCGCGAGACCCTGGCCCTCGCCGCGGAGATGAAGCGACACCTGCGCAGCGGCCGCCCGCACGAGACGCTGCGCGGCAAGACGCTGGCGATGCTGTTCGAAAAACCCTCGTTGCGGACCCGTGTCACCTTCGAAGTGAGCATGCGGCAGCTGGGCGGAAGCGCGGTCTACCTCGCCCCCCAAGACGTCCAGCTGGGGTTGCGGGAGAGCGTGCGTGACGTGGCGGCCAACCTCAGCCGGTGGGTCGACGCCATCGTGGCGCGGACGTTCGCCCACCGCACCGTCGTCGAACTCGCCGACGGTGCGGACGTACCGGTCATCAACGGCCTGTCGGACCACGAGCACCCGTGCCAGGTGTTGGCGGACCTGCAGACGATCCACGAGAAGCTGGAGGGTTTTGCCGGCCGCACCGTCGCCTGGGTCGGCGACGGCAACAACGTCTGCCACTCCCTGTTGCTGGCCGCCGCGAAGGTGGGTCTGTCGGTGAACGTGGCCACCCCACCTGGCTACGAGCCGCATCCCCAGGTGGTGGCCTCGGCGCAGGCCCAGGCGGAGCGCAGCGGAGGAGCCATCCGACTCACGAACCGTCCGGCCGACGCGGTCCGGGGCGCGCAGGCCGTGTACACGGACGTCTGGACGAGCATGGGCCGGGAGGCCGAGCGAGAAGAACGCGCGCGGGTCTTCGCACCCTTCCAGGTCAACGCCCAGCTGTTGGCCGCAGCCGATCCCCAGGCGATCGTGCTGCACTGCCTGCCGGCCCATCGGGGCGAGGAGATCACCGACGAGGTCCTGGACGGGCCCCGGTCCGTAGTCCTGGACCAGGCGGAGAACCGACTGCACGCGCAGAAGGCGCTGCTGGCGCTGGTGATGGCGTGAGCCGGCCATGACTTTGCCGATCGAGCTGCGCATCGCCGACCTGCTTGACATCGCCATCGTGGCGTTCGTCGTCTACCAGGTAATGGTGCTGATCCGCGGCACCCGTGCGGTCCAGCTCGTGCAGGGGATGGCGGTGCTGTTCTTGGTGTACGCGGCCGCCAGCGCCCTCCGCCTGTACACGCTGCAGGCGATCCTCGGTTATCTCGGCTCGATCATCCCCGTGGCGCTGCTCGTGCTGTTCCAGCCTGAGATGCGGCGCATCCTCGAACAGATCGGGCGCGGCCGCTTCCTGTGGCCGGGCATCCAGCTCGACCGCGAGGCGGCGCTGCGTCTGGTCAACGACGTCGCGCGCGCGGCCCGGGTGCTCTCGCAGCGGCGCATCGGTGCTCTGATCGTACTCGAGCGGCGGACGGGGCTGGGCGACTTCGCAGAGACCGGCGTGCGGATGGACGCAGCGGTCACCGTCCCGCTGCTGATCAACATCTTCTTCCCGAACACGCCGCTGCACGACGGCGCGGTGATCATCCGCGGGAACCGCGTGGTGGCCGCCGGATGCCTCCTGCCGCTGAGCGAGAGCCCGCTGCTCAGCCGTGCGCTGGGGACCCGGCACCGCGCGGCGGTCGGCATCACCGAGGGCACGGACGCGGTGGCCGTCGTCGTTTCCGAGGAGACGGGGACGATCTCGCTGGCCCGCGACGGTTCCCTCACCCGGGGCCTCAGCGAGGAGGAACTGAAGGCCGAACTGTTCCGGCTGTTCGCCAGCCCCCCGGCGCAACAGACCGCTTTATGGCCATGGCGGCGGACCGCATGACAGATGCGCCGGCGTGAGCGCAACGCCTACATCGTCATCTCGGTGGCCGTCGCCGTGGCCATGTGGTACTTCGTCGGCGCGGCTCAGAACCCGGAGGTCGAACGCTGGCTGGCGGCGGAGTTGCGGGTCCGCGGTCTCAGCGCCGACCTGGTGGTCGTGCAGGCGCCGGAACGCGTGGAAGTCCGGGTCCGCGGGCCCCGCTCCGCCGTTGCGGCGCTGACGCCGGTGGGCATCGCGGCGTCCGTCAACCTGGCCGACGTGGCGCTGCAGCCGGGAGAGTACCGCGTGCCCGTCCGCGTCGAAGTTCCCCCCGGCATCCAGATCGGCGCGGTGCGACCCGAACAGGCACTCGTCGTGGTGGACACGGTCGTCGGACGCGAGTTGCCCGTAGAAGTGGTGATGCGGGGCAGCCCGCCCGTGGGCGTCATCCCAGGTCAACCGGTCGCCCAGCCGGCCCGCGTCTTCGTGCAGGGACCCCGTTCGCTGGTGCAGCAGTCGGAGCGGGCCGTGGTGGTCATCGACGTCAGCGTGGTGCGCAATACGGTGATCGAGAACCTGCGCGTGCGGGTGCTGGACGCCGGAGGGGCGGAGGTGGGGGGTCTGTCGGTGCGGCCGCAGACGGTGCAGGTCACCCTGCCCGTCAGCGAGGGGTTGCTGACGCGAACGCTGCCGGTAGTCCCGACCATCACCGGCCAGCCGCAGGCAGGCCTTTCGTTGGCGCTCGTGCAGGCGGAACCCGCTGTCGTCACGGTCGTGGGGCCGCAGGAGGTGGTCGTCGGCCTCACGTCGGCGACGACCGAACCGGTGGACATCAGCCGCGTGGACGGGGAGGTTCGGCGCATGGTGGACCTTGTCCTGCCCGATGGGGTGCGCGCCGAGGGGCTGCGCGCGGTGACGGTGCGGCTCGCGGTGCTGCCAGCGCCGGTGTCCCGCCTGCTCGAGTCGGTGCCGTTGCGCATCGAGGGCCTGGCTGCTGGCCTCGAAGCCGTGCCGGAAAGCCCGACCGTGCGCGTCACCGTCGTGGGGCCCAAGGAAGCGGTAGAGCGGTTGGACGCTGGACAGATCGCAGCGGTCGCAGACCTCAGCGGCCGCAGCGGCGAGCGCGTGCGGGTCCCCGTGCGCGTGAGACTTCCGGAGGGCATCCTGCTCGCGCGCGTGGAACCGGCCGAGGTCGCCGTCCGCCTGCGACGGAGGTGAGCGGGGTGGGGCGGTTGTTCGGCACGGACGGGATTCGCGGAGTGGCCAACGAGACGCTGACGCCGGAGATGGCGTTCGCAGTCGGACGTGCGGCGGGGACGGTCCTGGCCCGAGGGGGGACGTTCGTCGTCGGTCGCGACACGCGCGTGTCGGGACCCATGCTCGAGGCGGCTCTGGTGGCGGCCCTGTGCTCCGTCGGCGCCCGCGTCGTGCGCGTCGGGATCATGCCCACGCCGGCGGTCGCCTACCTGGTGCGGGCTGTAGGCGCGGACGCCGGTGTAGTCGTGTCTGCGTCCCACAACCCCGTGGAGGACAACGGCATCAAGTTCCTCGGACGCACCGGCCAGAAACTGCCGGACGCCGTGGAGGACGAGATCGAGCGCGCGATCGGTGAGGACGGACCGCGGCCCGTGGGGACGGACGTGGGCGTGGCGACCGACCTGGTCGACGCGGAAGAGCGCTACCTGCGGTATCTGGTCTCCCACGCGCGGCGCGCGGACGGGCTGCGCGTCGTCGTGGACTGCGGTTTCGGGGCCGCCTACCGGGTTGCCCCACAGCTGTGGACCCTCTTAGGATCCGAGGTGATCGCCCTCAACGACGACCCCCACGGGACGCGCATCAACGTCGGATGCGGGTCCACCTCTCCGGAGGTGGTCGCCTCCGCGGTTCGCGTACACGGGGCGGACATCGGCTTCACGCACGACGGCGACGCCGACCGCGTCATCGCCGTGGACGAAAACGGTGCGGTCGTCGACGGCGATCTCATCATGACGGTCTGTGCGCGGCACCTGGCGCGTCAGGGCGTGCTGCAGCCCCGCCGCATCGTGGCCACGGTGATGACGAACCTGGGCGTGGAGCGCGCGCTGCGCGAGGACGGGATCGAGGTGGACCGCGCGCCGGTGGGGGACCGCTACGTGCTGGAGCGGATGCTGCAGACCGGGGCGGTGCTGGGCGGTGAGCAGAGCGGACACATCATCTTCCGCCGCCTCCCCGTCCACGGGCGGCCGATCCTCCCGGAGACCGATCCGCCACTCACGTCTCACACCCCTCCCCGGACGCCACTGGTGCGGGGTGAGGTGGAAGCGGAGGACTCCTCGGCCTGGACCGAGGGGCTGCTCACCGGCGACGGCCTGATGACCGCCGTGCAACTCCTCAACGTGGTCGTCCAGACCGGACTCCCCCTCAGCCGGCTGGTAGAAAACGTCCGACGGTACCCGCAGGTGCTCGTCAACGTGCGCGTGGGATCGAAGGACACAGCCATGGCCGACGCGCGCGTGCGCGAGGCGATCGCGCAGACCGAGCGGGCGATCGAAGGGCGCGGCCGGCTGCTCGTACGGCCCTCGGGCACCGAGCCCGTGGTCCGGGTCATGGTCGAGCACGAGGACGAAGACACCGCTCGGCGCCTGGCATCCGACCTGGCGGAGCAGATCGCTTCGGCGGTCGGGCCGGCGCGCCCGTGAGGGGGTCTGCGCCGCCGGCCCACGACGTCGCGGCGCGCAGCAGGATGTGGCGCGCGGCGTCCGCCGTCTGGATGGTACTGGTCGCGGTGGTGTCGCTGCTGCCTCAGGACGCGATCGGTGCGCTCTCGCGGACGGCCGGCGTGGCGGGACACGCGCTGGCCTATGCGGTGCTCACGTACCTGCTGGTGTGCTCGGGCGTCGGTGTGCGCCGAGCGGCCGTGGGCGCCTGGTGCTACGGCGCGTCGATCGAGTGTCTGCAGATGTTTTCGCCCGGTCGGACGCCTGAGGTCGCAGACCTGCTGGCCAACGGGATGGGCGTGGTGGCCGCTGCATGGGTCTTGCGGAGGTTGCATCGGCGTCGCGCCGGCCCGACCGGGCGGGGTGTATAATGGGCCGAGGAGTTTCGGTGGGGAGGTGGTTCGGGGGAGATCTGGCGAAAGCGCCAGGCCCGGCACCGTGCCCGGCGGTGGGTGGTAGACGACCCAGGGCCGGACGGTGAGTGCCGGGCGACGAGGCGGGGGATCTCGATGGGAGGGTCGTTCCTCCTATTCGGCGGGTGACCCCAGGCCCTGCTGACGGGCCTCCAGAACGCCATCTGGTTTGAAAAGGAAGCCGACAAAGCCGCGGGGGCGACCCCGGGACAAAGGGCTTCCCAGTCAGCGCTGGATCGGGCGCCTGCGGCGTCCGACGACTCGGAGCGGCGCGATGCCTCCCACCTCGCGCCGGTGTGCCGCCAAACCCACAACCGGCTTTCCCGCGGAGGAAGGATCTCCTTCGCGTTGTGTGCGCGAGCCCGAAACCTCGTGGAAGGAGGGATTTCGCATGCGGACGACTATCAGCGTGATCAAGGCCGACATCGGCAGCGTCGGCGGTCACACCCAGCCCAGCCGTGCGGTCCTGGACAGCGTGACGTCATACGTCCGTGAGGCCGGCGCGGGCCTGCTGATCGACAGTTTCGTGTGCCACACGGGGGACGACATCTGCCTCATCATGACGCACACACGGGGGACGGACTCACCCGATGTCCACGCGCTGGCGTGGGAGGCGTTCCGCCGGGGCACGGAGGTGGCTAAGGGGCAGGGGCTATATGGCGCGGGCCAGGATCTGCTCAAGGATGCGTTCAGCGGCAACGTGCGGGGGCTGGGACCTGCATCCGCGGAGATCGAGTTCGACGAGCGGCCCAACGAGGCCGTGATGGTGCTGGCGGCCGACAAGACCGAGCCCGGCGCGTTCAATCTCCCGCTGTACCTGGCCTTCGCCGACCCGATGTACTCCTCGGGGCTGCTACTGTCGGTGGACCTGCACGCCGGTTTCCGGTTCCGGATCATGGACGTCGATCACACCGAAGGTGACCGGACGATCGTGTTGGACGCCCCGGAGCGGCTATACGACATCGCGGCGTTGCTGCGCGACACGCACCGGTTCGTGATTGAGTCCATCTGGTCGCGCAAGCATCCCGGTGAGCAAGCGGCGGCGGTCTCGACGACGCGTCTGCGCAACATCGCGGGTCGGTACGTCGGCAAGGACGACCCGGTGGCAGTGGTGCGCGTGCAGAAGATCTTCCCAGCCACCGAGGAGTTCGGGCCGCCGTTCGCCATCGGCCAGTTCGTGGCGGGTGACACCCGGGGCAGCCACAACCTCCCGCTGATGCCGGTGCCGGTCAACACACCGGCCAGCACGTTCTTCTGCTGCCCGATGGTCTCCGCGCTGGGCTTCTCCGTGCACGAAGGACGCCTCACCGAGCCGGTGGACCTGTTCGCAGACCCCGTCTGGCAGCCGGTCCGCCAGCGTGTGGCAGAAAAGGCGGTCGAGATGCGGCGCCAGGGGTTCTTCGGGCCCGCGATGCTGCCGATGTCGGAGCTCGAGTACGGCGGCATCGTCGCGCGGCTGGAGAGGCTTGAGCAGGAGTTCGTGGTCACGCGCGAACCGGCGACCGTGTCCGGCACGTAGCAGACAGCCCGGGCGGATGACACAGAGCCGGCGGCTTGCCGCCCAAATATGCGGAGGTCGGACCATGTGCGGCATCATGGGCTACATCGGAGACAAGGACGCGGCAGCCATCCTCCTGGACGGGTTGCGCCGCCTGGAGTACCGAGGCTACGACTCGGCCGGGATCGCCATCGCCCACAACGGCGCAATCGAGGTGCGCAAAGCGGCGGGCAAGCTCGCCCGCCTGGCCGAGCTGGTGGACGCCAACCCGGTGGCCGGCACGGTCGGGATCGGACACACGCGGTGGGCGACCCACGGCCAGCCCACCGACGCCAACGCGCACCCGCACACCGACGAATCGGGCCGGTTCGTGGTGATCCACAACGGCATCATCGAGAACTTCCTCGCGCTGCGCGAGGAACTCGGCGCACGGGGACACGCCTTCCGGTCGGACACGGACACCGAGGTGCTGGCGCACCTGATTGAGGAGGAGTACCGCGGCGACATCGCCGAGGCGACGCGGCGGGCGGTGCGGCGGGCCACCGGCGCGTACGCGCTGGTCGCGATGTGTGCCGACGAACCCGGTCGCATCGTGGCGGTGCGCATGATCAGCCCGCTCGTCATCGGGTTCGGGCGGGGAGAGATGCTGCTGGCGTCTGACATCCCCGCACTCCTGCCGCACACGCGGGACGTCCTGGTCGTGGAAGACGGTGAGATGGTCGTGATCACGCGCGAGGGCGCAACCGTCCACCGGCTGGACGGGACGCCGGTGGAGCGCGCGCGCATGTACGTCACCTGGAATGCGGAGGAGGCCGAGCGCGGCGGATACCCGCACTTCATGCTCAAGGAGATCTTTGAGCAGCCGCGGGCTCTCCAGGAGACGATGATGGGGCGTCTGGACCGCGAAGACGCTGTCGAGCTGGAGGACGTCCGGTTTCCGCCGGGTTTGGCGGCGCGCCTGGACAAGATCTGGATCACGGCGTGCGGCACCGCCTACCACGCTGGACTCGTTGGCCGGGCGCTGTTTGAGACGTTGCTGCGCCTGCCCGTGGAGGTCGACTACGCGCACGAACTGCGCTACCGGGATCCCCTTGTGGGGCCGGATACCCTGACCGTCGCGATCAGCCAGTCGGGGGAGACCGCCGACACGTTGGCGGCGGCCCGCCTGTGTCGCGACCGGGGATCGCGGCTGCTGGCGATCACCAATGTCGTCGGAAGCACGCTCAGCCGGGAAGCCCACGACATCCTATACACGCGGGCCGGTCCCGAGATCGCCGTCGCGTCGACGAAGGCCTACCTGACCATGCTCGTCGGGCAGGTGCTGCTGGCCCTGTATGTGGGGAGGGAGCGCGGCAGCGTGGACGCCTACAGGGCCCGTGCGTTGGTGCGTGAGCTGAAGCTCCTGCCTCAGAAGGTCCAGGAGGCCCTCAACACATCTGGGGCGGTGGAAGGTCTCGCGCGGCGCCTGGTCGAGCGTGACGACGTCTACTTCATCGGCCGCGGGCTGGACTACGCGGTCGCGATGGAGGGTTCCCTGAAGCTGAAAGAGATCTCCTACGTCCACTCGGAGGCGATGCCCGCGGGCGAGCTCAAGCACGGAACCCTCGCGCTGGTCACCCACGGCACACCTGTCGTGATCGTCCTGACCCAGCGGCACGTATACGAGAAGACGATCTCCGGGCTGCAGGAGGTGAAGGCGCGCGGCGCGCACGTGATCGCGGTTGCCTACGACGACGACACCCAGATTGCCAAGTACGCCGACGACGTGCTGCGGATCCCGCGCACCGACGACCTGCTGAGCCCGGTGCTGTCGATCGTCCCCCTGCAGCTGTTGGCCTACTACGTGGCGCGCGAGCGGGGGCACGACATCGACCAGCCCCGCAACCTCGCCAAGAGCGTGACGGTGGAGTGAGCGGGGGCTGCAGACCCCCACCGCGGCTGCCGCCCCGGCGGGGAGGATGCGCCTTGGGGGGAACCGAAGACGCTGTCGTGGCCCTGGATCCCGAACTGATCGAGCTGCTGGCCTGCCCGGTGTGCAAGGCGCCCGTGCGCTCGGAGGACGACCGCTTGGTGTGCACGCTGTGCGGCCGCCGCTATCCTGTGCGGGATGGGATCCCCGTGATGCTGGTGGAAGAGGCGGAGTAGCGGCCGGGGATGGGTCGCAGGCGCGCGGCGTGCCGGGCTCGGCGGCAGCCGCGGGTCGTGCTCGGATTGCGGGGCGGCCTGCCGGGAGGTTGGTCGTTGCACATCGTGGGCGTGGGAGTGGACATCGTCGAAGTGGCACGAGTGGAGCGGGCGCTGCACCGTTGGGGGGAGGCGTTCCAGCGCCGCGTGTTCACCGAAGCCGAGTGGGAGGGCGCCGGGGCCGGACGCGCGCGGGCACGGCGTCTGGCCGGGCGCTTCGCCGCCAAGGAGGCGGTGATGAAGGCCCTGGGCTGGGGGTGGGGGCGCATCGGCTGGCACGACATCGAAGTCACCAATGAGCACGGCGGGCGCCCGGCTGCACGACTGAGCGGGGCGGCCGCACAGCTGGCAAAGCGAGCCGGGGTCGTTCGACTGCATGTCTCCGTCTCGCACGGCGAGTTGTACGCTACCGCAATGGCGGTGGCGGAGGGCGAGGCTTGAAGCTCCCAACGACGGAGCAGATCCGCGAGATCGAGCGTCGCGCGCTGGAAGAGGCGGGGCTCCCGACGGTCGTGCTGATGGAGCACGCCGGCCGCGCCACGGCCGTGACCGCCCTGCGGATGCTCAGGGCGAGGTCGGGACGCCGGGTGGTGGTCGTCTGCGGAAAGGGGAGCAACGGCGGGGACGGGCTGTGTGCCGCACGGCACATGGTGAACGCCGGGGCGGCGGTGCGTACCTACCTGCTTGCCCGTGACCAGGACCTGACCGGCGACAGCGCTACCAACCTCCGGGCGCTGCGGGCTTGCCACACCGAGGTCGACAACATCGTCGGTGCCAGCGATGCCGCTGTGCGGGGAATGGTTGCGGGTGCCGACCTGATCGTCGACGCCATCTTCGGCACCGGATTCCGCGGTCCGGCGGTAGGGATTCCGGCGCGGGCCATCGAGGCCATCAACGACAGCGGCACACCCGTGGTCGCCGTGGACGTCCCGTCGGGACTGGACGCAGACACCGGACGGATCGAAGGTCCGTGCGTCCGCGCGACGGTCACTGTGACCATGGGGCTGCCCAAGCTTGGGATGGCCGTCTATCCGGGGGCCGCGCACTGCGGGGAGGTGGTGGTCGCCGATCTGGGCATTCCCCGCAACGTCGTCATGGACAGCCGCATCCCCGCGGAGATCGCGACAGCCGCGCAGGTCCGCAGGTTCCTCCCCCCGCGCGCACCCGAGACCCACAAGGGCACCTACGGGCGGGTGCTGTTGGTCGCGGGTTCCGCCCGGTTCGCCGGGGCGCCAAAACTGACGGCGCTGGGCGCGCTGCGCGCCGGCGCGGGACTGGTCCGCCTGGCGGTCCCCGATTCGATCTTCGGGGCCGTCGCGGCGGACGTCCTAGAGGCCATGCCGGCCGGTCTGCCGGCTGCCGACGGCGCCCTGGACGCGGCCGCGTTGGACCCCATCCTGGAACTCGCCCAGGATGCCGACGTGGTGGCGATCGGGCCTGGACTGTCTGCGGCCAAAGGCGTCGAGGACGTCGTGCGGGGGTTGGTCGGGTCGTGCGACCGGCCGATGATCCTGGACGCCGACGCGTTGAACGTGCTGCGGGGACAGCATACGCTACTGCGCGGCGCCCGCGCGCCCGTAGTCATCACGCCGCACCCCGGAGAACTCGGGCGCCTGCTGGGCGTGGCCACTTCGGAGATTCAGAGGGGCCGGATCGAATCCGCGCGCTCGACCGCGCGTCTGACCGGCGCGGTGACTCTGCTCAAGGGCGCGCGCACGCTTGTGGCCGATCCGGAAGGGCGCCTCGTGGTCATCCCGACCGGAAACCCGGGGATGGCGTCCGGCGGGATGGGCGACGTGCTGACGGGTGCTGTCGCGGCGCTGGTGGGCCAGGGCCTCGGTCCATTCGACGCCGCCTGGGTCGGTGCGTACCTGCACGGCGCCGCGGGGGACTTGCTCGCCGCAGAGATCGGAGACCGCGGTCTGCTGGCGCACGAGGTCGCAGAGCGCCTGCCCGTCGCAATGCGGCGCGTGCGCATGGGGGAGATCTCCGAACCGTACCGCTACCTGCATGCGGCCGGCGTGGATTGAGGTCGACCTCGGTGCGATCCGCACCAACGTCGGCACGGCCCGGTCCTTTCTTGGACCGAGCACCCGCCTGATGGCCGTCGTGAAGGCGGACGCGTACGGGCACGGAGCGGCGCCGGTGGCTCGGGCGGCTCTGGAGGCGGGCGCGGCGTGGCTGGGCGTCGCGCTGCCGTCGGAGGCCGAGGCGCTGCGTGCGGCGGGGATCCGCTCGCCCGTGTTGGTGTTCGGCCCCGCCGACGCGGAGGAGATCGCGCGTGGCGCCGGCAGCCGGATCTCGTTCACCGTGTTTTCCCACGCGATGCTCGTCGCCGCGCGGCGCGCGGCGAATCCCGCCACGCCCGTTGCGCTGCACCTCGAGATCGACACCGGGATGGGCAGGGCGGGGTTCCGGGCGGAGGATGCGGTGCGGATCGCCGGCGATATCGCGTCCACGCCCGGTTTGATCCTCGAGGGCGTTTTCACGCACTTCGCGACCGCGGACACCGATTCGGGCTATGCCCGCCAACAGCTGGGGCGTTTCCTGGAGGCGATTGCGGCGCTGGAGGAGGCCGGGCATCGCGGGATCCTGCGCCACGCGGCCAACAGCGCGGCTCTGTTCACTCTTCCCGAGGCGCACCTGGACATGGTCCGGATGGGGATCGGACTGTACGGTCTGTCGTGCGGGGTGGAGGTGGCGGGCCTGCGGCCAGCGCTGCGGGTCGTGGCGCGGGCGGTACAGGTGAAGCGGGTGGCCGCCGGCACGCCGATCAGCTACGGCGCGACCTATCGGGCGCTGCGCGAGACCGCGATCGTCACCGTGCCGATCGGATACGCCGACGGGATCCCCCGGGCGTTGTCCAACCGAGGCCACGCGGCGATCGGCGGCAGGCGCGTGCGGTATGCCGGTCGGGTGTGCATGGACTACCTGATGCTGGACGCCGGCGACCTTCCCGTTGCCGAGGGAGACGAGGTCGAACTGCTCGGTCCACACGTACCCGCAGAAGAGGTGGCGGCGCTGTGCGAGACGATACCCTACGAGATCGTCTCTCGGCTGTCGCCGAGGCTGCCACGGCGGTACACCTGACGCCCGATGCACATCCTGCCCTTCGGGGAGTCGGCCGTGCTGGTGCGGCTGGAGACCGTAATCGATCCGGCGGTGCACCGTCGCATCCTCGCCTTGGACGCGGCGGTGCGGCGGATGGGACCGGGTATCGAAACCGTCCCCGCCTACGCCTCCCTCCTGGTCTTGTTCGATCGCGCGAGCACCTCATTGCCATCCATCGCCCGGGCTCTGTCAGCGGTGGATCCCGACACCGCCGAGTTCCCGGAGGGGCGTTCGCACGAAGTGCCCGTCGCCTACGGTGGCGGGTTCGGGCCCGATCTGGCGGACGTCGCCCGGTGGGCCGGGATCTCGGAGGGTGAGGTCGTGCGGCTGCACGCCGGCGTGGACTATCGCGTCTACATGCTGGGGTTCGCGCCGGGCTTCCCGTACATGGGCATCGTGCCCGATCGGATCGCCGCGCCGCGCCTGTCCCGACCGCGGCTGCGGGTTGCGGCCGGCGGGGTGGGGGTCGCCGGCAAGCAGACCGGCATCTACCCGGCGTCGACCCCCGGGGGTTGGCGGATCCTGGGCCGGACGCCGGAGGTGCTGTTCGACCCCGGACGCCAGCCTGCTGCGCTGTTCGACGTGGGGGATACGGTCCGGTTCGTCCCGATCCCCCACGGCGTGTGGCGCGAGCCGGAACCCGTCCGGTGTCCCGAAGCCCGAGGGGACAGGCGGGCGCTGGTCGTCCTGCGCAGTGGCTTGCACACCACGGTGCAGGACGGCGGACGTCCGGGACTCCGCCGCTACGGCGTTCCGACGTCGGGTGCCATCGACCGCGAGTCTCTCGGACGGGCGAACGCCGCCGTGGGGAACCCACTCGACGCAGCGGCCTTGGAGTGCACGTGGCCGGCCCCGATTCTCGAAGCGATTGAGGCCACGACGATCGCGGTGGCCGGCGGGGACTTCGCCGCGGAGGTGGACGGAAAGCCGATCGAGCCAGCACGGGCACTGGACCTGCGGCCCGGGCAGGTGCTGCGCTTTGTGGCACCGCGGAGGGGAATGTGGGTGTACGTCGCCGTACAGGGCGGCATTGACGTGCCGCCGGTGCTGGGCAGCCGCAGCACGCTCGTGCGAGCCGCCTTGGGTGGCGTGTCGGGCAGGACGCTGCGGACGGGCGACATCCTGTGCGTCCAGGCAGGCCCGCCGGGGCCCGCGTCCGCCGATGTGGAACAGACCCACGACGCGCCCATTCGGATCCTCCCCGGGCCGCACCCCGACGCGTTCGCCCTGGATGCCCTGGACAGGTTCGTCCGCGGCCGCTATGCGGTCAGCGCGCACAGCGACCGCAGCGGCTACCGTCTGGAAGGTCCGGCGGTCGAGCACACAGGACCGAGCGAGATCCTCTCGGAGGCCATGGTGGTGGGTGCGGTGCAGGTGCCGCCGGACGGTCAGCCGATCGTGCTCATGCCGGATGGGCCGACCACCGGCGGCTACCCGGTGCTGGCGGTCGTCGCCGAGAGAGATCTGGGCCGGCTGGCACAGAGGCGTCCGGGTGAGCGGGTCGAATTCGTCCTGGGCTGATTCCGGGGTTACACTGTTGGCATTGCAGTGCGAGCTGCCCGATAGCGAACCGCGACGATCACCGACGCCGAGGGATCGATGCTGATCGGAGACCTGCCGCGTGTCCGCCTGGCCTACCTGCCCACCCCGCTGGAGGAAGCGCCCCGACTGTCGGAGTACCTGGGCGGCCCTCGGATCCTCATCAAGCGCGACGATCTCACTGGGCTGGCGCTAGGCGGGAACAAGGCGCGCAAGCTTGAGTTCCTCATGGCCGATGCGCACCGACGCGGCTGCGACGTCGTGGTCACCGTCGGGGCGGTGCAATCCAATCACGCCCGTATGACCGCCGCCGCGGCGCGACGTCTGGGCATGACGGCGGTCCTGGTCCTGGGCGGCCCGCAGCCCCCGGCCTACGAGGGCAACGTGCTCCTGGACAACCTCTTCGGTGCCGAGTTGCGGTTCGTGGACGCCGAGGAGGACTACGTGATGGACGGCGTGCTGGAGGACACCGCCCGCGAGTACCAACGCCGCGGACACCGGCCGTACGTGATCCCCCGCGGCGGATCGAACGCGCTGGGTGCCGCGGCCTACCTGGCGGCGTTCGGCGAGTTCGCCGCGCAGTGCAACCAGATGGGGGTTCGTCCCGCCGCGGTCGTGCACACGTCCTCGTCCGGTGGGACGCAGTCCGGCCTGCTGACCGGAGCGCTGTTGGCACGCGCTGGCGTGCGGGTGATCGGCGTCAGCGCCGGCCCTCCTCGCGAGGTCTGCACCCACCGGATTCGCGGCATCGTCGCGGAGATGTCGGAGCGGCTGGGGCTGGACTTCCGGCTCCACGAAGACGATGTGGTGGTGCACGACGAGTTCGTCGGGCCTGGGTATGCGATCCCCACCCCCGAGTGCATCGCGGCCATCCGCCTCGTTGCGCGTACGGAGGGCGTGCTCTTGGATCCCGTGTACACCGGCAAGGGCATGGCGGGCCTGATGGCCATGATCCGACAAGGACGGTTCGCCCGCGACGACGCCGTCGTCTTCTGGCACACCGGCGGTCAGCCCGGGCTGTTCGCGTTCCGCGCTGCGCTGGAGGAGCGTTTCGGGGCATGAGGCGGGTGACAATTGGCGTGACCTGGTGCGGCGACGAAGGGAGACAGGTGTACTACGAGCGCGCGGTCGCAACCGCCGGAGGGTCCATTCGTCGCATCACGGTCGCCGATGCGGTGCGGGCGGGGGAGGTGCTGTGCGGACTCCAGGGTCTGCTGCTGACCGGCGGGCCGGACGTCGACCCCGCTCACTACGGCCAGATGCGCCTGGAACCCCCTGCGCTGCACGTTCCCGTGACGGTCGACCCGGCTCGGGACGCCCTGGAGCTGCCGCTCGTCCGGATGGCGCTCGAGCGCGACCTGCCGGTGCTCGGGATCTGCCGCGGCGTCCAGGTCCTCAACGTGGCGGCGGGTGGAGATCTGGTCCAGGACGTGAAGTTGCTCGGCCTCGAGCGCAGCGCGCACGACCAGGCCCGCCGCTCGCCGCCGCTCGTGCCGCACGCGCCCGGCCACTGGGCGCGCATCAGCCCCGGTACGCGGCTCGCAGCGATCGTCGGTGCAGGCCGCGTGGGCGTCAACACGTTCCATCACCAGGCCGTCGGGCGCCCGGCCCCCGGACTCGTCGTGGCGGCGTCCGCCTCCGACGGCGTGGTCGAGGCGATCGAGTCAGCGGTCCACAGGTTCGTGCTGGGCGTCCAGTGGCACCCCGAGCGGATGGCGGAACGCGAGGTCTGTCAGCAGGCGATCTTCGAGGCCCTCGTGCTGGCCGCCGGGCAGACGTAGGGCTCGTTCTCCGTCGTCGGCGGCTCAACCCCCCATTCCCGGTCGTGCCCCCTCGCCCAACCGATTGAAGGGCGCGCCGGCCCGTCGCAAGGGAACGGCCCGATGGCGGCCAAGTTCTGCGACATGGAAGACATCCGCGACCTGGTGGGCCAACGGTTTGTCGTGGACTTCCCAGGGACGGAGATCACCCCGGGACTGCGGCGCCTCATCCGTAAAGGGCGCGTGGGCGGCGTGATCCTGTTCTCCGGCAACATCGCCTCCGTTGCACAGGTCCAGGCTCTGACGCGCGATCTGCAGGCGCTCGCCTCCGAAGCCGGGCTGCCCTCGCTGTGGATCTCGGTGGATCAGGAAGGGGGTATCGTCAACCGCTTCGGGCGCGACTTCCCGGTCTTCCCGAGTGCGATGGCCATCGGCGCCGAGGGTGACGAGGAGGCGGCGTCCATTGCGGGGAGCGTGACGGGTCGCGCGTTGCGTGCGCTGGGGATCAACGTGAACCATGCGCCCGTCCTCGACGTCAACGTCAATCCCGACAACCCGATCGTGGGGATCCGGGCGTTCGGAGACGACCCGGAGGTCGTGGGGCGCCTGGGAAGCGCCTACGTGCGCGCACTGCAGGCATGGGGCGTGCTGTGCACCGTCAAGCACTTTCCGGGTCACGGCGACGTCGCGGTCGATTCGCATCTGGAACTGCCCGTCGTCGACAAGCCGCTGGAGGTGCTGGAACGGGAGGAACTGGCCCCCTTCCGGGCGGCCTTCACAGCCGGAGCCCGAGGCCTGATGGCGGCGCATGTCCTGTACCCGGCCCTCGATGCGGGCCTCCCGGCGACGCTGTCCGCGCGCGTGCTCACGGGCCTGCTGCGCGGACGGATGGGCTTTGACGGTCGGCCCAGACAGGCCGGCCCAGACAGGCCCAGACACACGGGCCTGCTGCGCGGACGGATGGGCTTTGACGGAGTCGTCTTCACCGATGCGATGGGCATGAAGGCGGTCGCCGACCGGTGGACGCGTGGGGAGGCCGCGGTCGCGGCCCTGCGGGCGGGCGCCGACGTCGTGATGGCGTGCGGGACGGAAGCCGAGCAGTGGGCTTCGATCCGCTCCGCCCTGTCGGCTGCGGCCGCGGGTGTCCTCGACGCCGGACAGATCGCCGCCAGCACCCGGCGGATCCTGCGGGCCAAGGAAGCCTGCGCCGGCCCGCCAGGCAGGTGGGACATCCGCGCGGAGGACTTCGCGGCCGCGCAATCCGTGGCGGATCGTGCGGTGACGCTGCTCCGGGACCGGGTGGGGCGAGTGCCGCTGCGTCCCGGGCGTACGGCGGTCATGCACCTGGGAGGCGAGCTGTGGGATCGCTCACCCACGGCTCTGGGACATGAGTTGCTCCAGGTGCGGCCGAACGTCGAAGTGGTGACCGATCCGCACCACCTGGCCTCGGACGTGTGGACGAACGTGGTGGTGGCCAGCCTTTCGTGGCGGTCGGTCTCCAATGCCGAAGTCGTGCGGGATCTGTGGGCGCGGGTCGGAGAGCGCCTGGTCGTCGTGGGTGTCGGCAACCCGTACGAACTGGCTGGCTTCCCCGAAGTCGGCACATACCTGGCCACGTACGGGCCGGATGCCCCCAGCCTGCGCGCCGCCGCCCGTGTCCTGACCGGAGAACTCCTCCCCCGTGGCCGCCTCCCAGTCGCGATCCCCGGTCTGTACCCGCGCGGCCATCGCGGGGCCACCGACCCCTGACCGCCTCTACCCCCCACCGCGGTACCTGGAACCGGTACCAGGTACCGGTACCAGGTACCCGTTCCAGGTACCGATCGCCCGGGTGTCGCTAATCGTTGACAGCACTGTTTATCGTAGCGTAACCTGCTCCCGTGGGGCGGCGGGTGCCGGCGGAGCTGCAGAACCGCGTGCGGGCGGTGCGGGAGTCCCGCGGGCTGTCCCAGGTGGAGCTGGCACGCCTAGCCGGTCTGTCCCGTCAGGCCCTATCTGCGATCGAGTCCGGACGCTACCTCCCCAACACCGCGGTGGCGCTGCGTCTCGCCGGCGCCATGGGTTGTGCCGTGGAGGAGCTGTTCGCCACCCCGGCTCCCTCCACGGTGAAGGTGCGACTGGCCGAAGACGCGCCGGCGCACCGGGTCCGACTGGGGCGGGTCAGGTCCCAGCTGGTCGCGTGGCCGTTGTGGGGTTCATCGGCCCCCGTGCCCTCGGACGGTGCGGTGGCGGGCCGTGCGGGCCGCCTGGCGACGGTGGATCTGTTTTCCGGTTCGGCGGTCGCAGAACAGACCGTCTTCCTGGGCGGATGCGATCCGGCCCTACGGATCGCGGCGGCGCTTGCGGAGTCCTCGGGAAGCGTGCGCGCCCACTGGATCCCGGCAAACAGCGTTCGGGCGCTGGGGGCTCTGCGGGACGGGCTCGTGCACGTGGCGGGAACCCACCTGCATCCACCGGGGGATCCGGAAGGTGTGCAGACGATCCGCCGCACCCTGGGCCGCAAGCCGGCGGTGGTGGTGTCCGTGTCACGGTGGGTGGAGGGGGTGATGTTGAGGCCCGGCATACGGATTCGCGGGCCTGAGGACCTGTTGCAGCGGGGTGTGCGAGTCGTGAACCGTGATCCGGGTTCGGGCAGCCGTTTGGTCTTGGATCAGTGGTTGGGCGGCGCCGGCGTGCCAGCAGAAAGCCTGGACGGGTACCGCCGCGAGCTGTCCAGCCACCTCGCGGTGGCCGAAGCGATCACAGGTGGGCTGGCCGACGCCGGACCGGGGGTGTTGCCGGTGGCACTGTTGTACGGGTTGGAGTTCCTGCCACTGGCCGAGCAGCGCTACGATCTAGTGATCCCGCAAGACCTGACAGACACCGCACCCGTGAGAATCCTCATGGACGTGTTCACCGGCCGGCGCTTCCGGGAGGAGCTGAAGGCGATCGGGGGCTACGATCCGGCACCGGCCGGCGTAGTGCGCGGGCTGGCCACTTAGGCGTGGTAAGCAGAGCCATCACCACCCTACTCGCAGCGCTGGTGGTCTACCAGTCGGCCGCCGCAGCACCGCCTCCAGCCGGGTTGCTGATCGCCGCCGCGGCGGACCTCCGGTACGCTTTCGAGGAGCTGGGAACTTCCTTCCGCGCCCGCGCTGGGGTGCCCGTGACGTTCTCCTTCGGATCGTCGGGCCAGCTCGCACACCAAGTGGAGCACGGGGCACCGTTCGACGTGTTCTTCTCCGCCAACGAGGCGTTTGTACAACATCTGGCCGAGCACGGGCACATTTTGCGGGATACAGTGCAGCTGTATGCGGTGGGGCGCGTCGTTGTGTGGGTGCGCCGTTCCAGCGAGCTGGCGGTGGAGCGAGGGATGGACGTCTTGTTGGACCCTCGGGTCCGGTACGTAGCGATCGCCAATCCCCAGCATGCACCGTACGGGGAGGCCGCGCGTCAGGCGCTGGTGCGTGCCGGGGTATACGCGCGCGTGCGACCGAAACTCGTCTACGGGGACAACATCAGTGCCACCTTGCAGCTCGTGCAGTCCGGAAACGCCGACGTCGGAGTGGTGGCGTTGTCGCTGGCGATTGCACCCGCGGTGTCTCGGCAGGGCCGCTACTGGCTGGTGCCGGCGTCGCTGCATGACCCCATCCGCCAAGCCGCGGGTGTGGTGACTCGCTCCCGGCGCCAGGTCCAGGCACGTGCGTTCCTGTCCTTCGTGAACGGGCCTCAGGGGCGACCGGTCATGCGGCGGTACGGGTTCGTGCTGCCGGGGGAGGGGCCGTAGCTGGATCCGGCGCCGCTGTGGATTTCCCTCAAGGTGGCTTCCCTCGCCACGCTCATCGCCTCGGCGACGGGGGTGGGGTTGGCTTGGTTGCTGGCCACGTCCAGGTTTCGGGGTCGGGGTATCGTGGAGGCGTTGACGTCGCTACCGCTGACCCTGCCCCCCACCGTGCTCGGGTACTACCTCCTGGTGCTGCTGGGTCGCGGCAGCCGGTTCGGGATGTGGGTGGAGGCGACGTTTGGCGTGTCGCTGGTGTTTACCTGGCAGGGGGCTGTGGTGGCTGCGGCGGTGCCGTCGCTACCTCTGGTGGTGCGGACCGTGCGCGCGGCCTTCGCGGACGTCCCCACCGAGATCCTGGAGGCGGCCAGGATGGACGGCGCGGGCCGGATCCAGCAGTTCGTGCACGTCCTCGTCCCACTGGCCCAAAGGGGAATCGTGGCCGGCGTGTCCTTGGGCTTCGCCCGCGCGCTGGGTGACTTCGGCACGACGTTGATGGTCGCCGGCAATATCCCGGGACGCACTCAGACCATGCCCATCGCGCTGTACGATGCGGTCCAGGCCGGCCGATGGGAGATGGCGGCAACGCTCGCCGTGCTTCTGGCCGTGGTAGCCGTCGGAGTGCTGATCGCGGTGGGCCGGCTCGGCGAGCGCGTCATCTAGCCCGCTGTACCAGGAACGAGTACCAGGAACGAGTACCAGGAACCGGTACCAGGAACCGGTACCAGGAACCGGTACCAGGAACCGGTACCAGGTACCGAGGCGGACCGAGGCGGCGCACATATGTGCGCCATTCGTGCGCGTTACGATCCAGGCTTCTGCGGTGACGGTCACGCATGATCCTCTCCGTGGGTCGTGTGGTCACAGGGGATCAGGATCTGCAACCCGGCTACGTCGAGATCCGCGGCGATAGGATCGACGACGTTCGTCCGGGCGTGCCCCCCTCCTCGGACTGGGAGTTTCCGAACGGGATTCTGGTGCCTGGGTTCATCGATCTCCAGGTCAACGGCGCGGCTGGCGTGGACCTGCTGGACTGCTCCGAGGACGACGTCGAGAGGTTGTCCGTCTACTTGGCATCTACTGGGACAACGGGGTTCCTGGCGACTTTCGTGTCGTGTGCACCCGACCGTGCTCGCCGGGCTGTGGGCATCCTCCGCTGGGCGCATGCGGCCGGAGCCGAGCTGCTGGGGATGCACTTCGAGGGACCGGCGTTGAACGCCGTCCGGCGCGGTGCACACGAGGCTCGGTGGCTGCGCACTCCCGACGACCCTGAGGTACGCGCGCTGTACGCGCAAGCGTCGCCCGATCTGAGGCTCGTCACGCTGGCGCCGGAGCTGCCAGGAGCCGATGAGTTGATCGTACAGCTCACGCAAGAACACGTCGTCGTGTCCGCCGGCCACAGCGACGCGACGTACGAACAGGCGGCGCATGCATTCGGGAAAGGCGTTCGTATGGTGACGCACCTGTTCAATGCGATGCGCACCTTCCACCACAGGGATCCCGGCCTGGTAGCAGCCGCCTTGGACGATCCGTCCTGCGTGTGCGGGCTGATCGCCGACGGCGTGCACGTGCATCCGGCGGTCGCGCGGTGCGCCTACCGGCTGCTCGGCGCCGATCGGATCGCGCTGGTCACGGATGCCGTCGCCGCCGCGGGGATGCCTCCTGGTGAGTACACCCTGGCCGGCGCACCCATTTTTGTAGCCGCCGACGGCCAGCCGAGACTCCCGGACGGGACGCTGGCCGGAAGCACCCTCCGCATGGACACGGCGGTCGCCAACGCAGTGCGGTGGGGAATTCCGATGCGGGACGCGGTGCGTATGGCAGCCGCCACACCCGCGCGGCTGCTCGGGCTGTCAGACCGAGGCAGGATCGAGGCCGGGATGCGGGCCGATCTGTGCGTGCTCGGGCCAGATGGCAGGGCTGCTTTGACCCTCGTCGCCGGGAGGATCGTGGGCAGAGGGGGTGTCGCTTTGCCAGGGCCGTAGCCAACAAGGCCCGGGACTTCTCGCAAACTGCCGAAGCCCGTCCGGGTAGCCAACACGATGGGTCGCGGCGGGTCCGGACGCTGAGTCCGCTGGCTGGTCGCCAGGTTCGCGGATCGTCCTTCCCCGTTCGGACGCGAATGGACCGCCTGCGTCGGTATGGTGAAGCCGGGGCATCCCGCCAGTCTGCGCCTCGTTGGAACGTTGGCGGCGGTCAATCCGTTGAGTCAGATGGCGACCCCGAGGTAGACTTCCTCTCCGGACCTAGTGATGTTAGGGGGTAAGTGCGATGTGCCAGTCGCATGCGCGGTGTCAGCCGAGGGGGCGATCGAGCGTGCCCTGGAATCTGAAGGCAGGGAATGGCTCGCTGCAAGCGCCAGGAGTTGCTTGCGGTGAGGGATCCGGGTTAGAAGGATCAGTGGCCCGGAGTCGGTGCGTGCAGTTCGCCGTTGCGATCGGTTTCGTGCTCACCACGGCAACAATGTCGGTCGGGTCGACGCCAATGTACGTGCGGGGTGTCGAACTATACCCCGACGCGAACCCCTACCACAGTCCCGAGGCACTTCGAGCACTGAGTCGTTTGCTCGTGGACGTCCCGGAGACGCAGTGGGTACAATTTCGGTTTTTCTTCGACCAAGAATCCATGACGTCATCTACCATCTCGGACGGTGACAGGCAATTGGACGCGATCCGGAGTCTGACTCGGCGAGCAAGGCAGGGGGGTAGAGAAGTCTCCTGGATCGTCCACTTGTTGGTCGACGGGGGCCGCGCTTGGGCGGCCTTGGTTGCGCCGGAAGATCGATCCCAGTGGTTTCGATCCTATGGGAGGCTGATGCAGGGATACGCACGGGTGGCACAGCACGAGAACGTCTCCTTGCTGACGATCTTCAACGAGTACACCTCCCTCCTAGAGGAGACCTCCTCCTGGCGCCGTATCATTCGGGAGATCCGCTCCGTTTACCGGGGATGGATAGCAGTAAAACTGAACTCCTGGTGGGATCTCAGGGACTGGCACCGCATTTTGTCCTCGGATTGGTTAGCGGATGTGGACGTCATCGGACTGGCACCCTACTTCGACCTGGTCAACAAGCCTCGCGCGACACTGGCGGAGATGCGGAGGGGGTGGCGCGCATCGCGGCACGGGCACGACATCGTATATCAACTTGCAACGATCAGCCGGCGCTTCGGGAAACCGATCGTCTTCCTTGAAGTTGGCTATCGGAGCATCGAAGGTGCGGCTATCGAACCGTGGAACTCGGCAGCTCGTGTTCCGGCTGACACCGGCAGACCCGTGCAGGATCTCCGGGAACAGGCCACAGCAGCCCAGTCGGTATTCGATATCTTCTGTGATCATGCATCTTGGTGGCGGGGAAGCGTCTGGTTCTACTGGCCCACCGCCGTGACCACCCCACCGGACGACCGGGGATGGGCAATCCTCGGAAAGCCCGTGGTGCAGACGATACGGAATGGATTCCAGATTCGCTGCTCAGAGGAGGTCGGCTAGAGATCAACAAGGCACGGTTCTTGCTCACCAGGGTCTTGACGGTGGGGTCAGCGGGTGAGCTGGGGGGTAGAAGTGTGCAGGCAGCGCGGATGGCAGCGGGTTAACCGATGGATCGTGTCCCCCCTTCTGTCTGCGACCCTAGCGTCGGGGTGGGTCCTGGCAGGCTCGTACCCGGTCGGGTTGGAAGCGGCTACCGTCCCGGTGGAGCTGCGGGTGGCGCTGTGGCACGGTACCAACGCCATACCGTCCGTGCGGATCGTCGGAGAGGCGGAAGTCGAGGCTCGGGGAGTCCGCCGGTCCCCCGTCGGGCGTCTCGAGATCACCGCAGGCATCAGACCCCGCGTTCGTATCGATGGGCTGGAGGCGGCGCTCGACCTGCCGCTGACGATTCGCCCGCGCGACCGCCGAAAGCTTCTGGAACTCAATGGCAGTCAATGGCGCGGCGCACTGGAAGTCTGGCCGGAAGGCTCGGGATTCAGAATCGTCAACCGGGTTAGCATCGAGGACTACGTGGCGGGTGTCGTGGCCAACGAAATGTTTGCCCATCCCGAAGCCTTCAAGGTGCAGGCGGTGATCAGCCGCACATTCGCACTCTACGTCGCCCGGGTGGAACGCCGCTGGCAGCATGCCGGCTTCGACGTGTCGGTTTCCGACCAGGTGTACCGAGGTGTCGCCGGTGAGACCCCCCTCGCCAGGCACGCCGTGCAGGCAACTTTCGGGGAGGTGCTCACCTATTCAGACCGGCCGATGTTCGCGGCTTACGACGCCAACGCTGGTGGACACACGGAGACGGTCGACGTCGTGTGGCCGGGCTCGGTTCGGTCTCAGTTTCCCTATCTCCGCGCGGTCGCCTCGCCATACGACCGGTCGGCTCTCGAACTCCCAGGGTACGAAGACAGCTGGCGGTGGTCCAGGTTTCTAACGTGGCGGCAGATCGAGCAGAAGTTGCGTGAGTCTGGGTTCTTGGTGACCGAGGTTCGCAGCATCCAAGCGCTGCGCGGCGGAGCATCGCAGAGACTCATGAGGGTGGAAGTCGCGCACTCGGAGGGCAGGTTACGGATTGACGGGGCCGATCCGATTCGCACTGCGCTGGGTCTACCCGGCGCACGAGCCGAAGTCCGGCCGACGAGCGATGGCATTTGGGTCGAGGGGTTCGGTCTCGGACACGGCGTTGGCCTATCGCAGCATGGGGCATGGGGCCTGGCGCGCGCTGGTTACTCCTACCGCCAGATCCTAGGGCACTACTATCACGGCGCGGTCATCCAGGTGCATAAGGACGCAGCCCGTTGACGCAACGCGGGGGATTCGACATGTGGGAGGACAGGCGGAACGCTGTGAAGTCCAGCGGGGTCGACCGCGTACCATCTCTGACCGCAGTTCTGTGGGGGCACATCGTGATAGTTGTATTGACGGCGCTTTTGGCAACACACACCGCCCAGCCGTGGCACGTGGCCGGGCCGCTGGGTATTGCCGTTGTTCTCGGCGCTGGGCTGCACTTCGACCGCCCGGTGGCACTTCTGGTTGCCCTCGCGGTTGTTCTGGTCGTTGGCACAAGCCTGGTCGTGCCCTGGCGGGTTGCCCAGGAGGCGTGGCGGGGCTTGGGCGCCTTGTGGCTCGCTATGCTCGCGGCTGCCACGTGGATCTCACAGGCGACGGCCCGCACCCGCGCCCAGATTCAAGAGCGACTGGAACACGCCTCCCAGAGTCTGGCCGCCCTGTCCGCCATCGATCCGACAACGGGGCTGTACACGAGCAGCCGAATGAGACTCAGTCTCGTCGAGGAGGTTGCACGCGCGCAGCGGTACGGTCGTCCTTTGACACTCGTCGCAATGCAGATCGACAATCTTCGAGAGATCGAGGCGGCCCACGGTCCCAAAGCTGCCGCCGAAGCAGTTACGCAGATCGCACGTCAGATGCTCAGCCAGGTGCGTCGCTTCGACCACCTGGCGGAGGACGAACCGGGGCGCTTCCTCCTTCTCTTGCCGGAGACGGACGCAGCGCGTGCGGCTGTCGCCTTGCGAAGGCTGTTGTCGTCGTCGAGCCGCCCACCGATTTTGGCTCCCAATGGACAGGAGGTCCGCTTCACCCTTTCAGGTGCCGTCGTCTCGTACCCTCAGGACGGCGAGTCGGCTGAGGCTTTGCTGGAGGCGGTGAAGGCGACGCTCCGACGCGCCGAACTGTCTGGCCGCGGCCTGATGCTTACCAGCACGGATGCCCGTGCCCTCGAATAGGTACGTTTCCTTCGCCGTGCTGCTCGTCGTCATGACGGCGTCGTTGCCGGCGTTTGGAACGACAGCTTTAGCGTCCGATCCTATTCGTGCGATCGTCGTCGACCCCGCCGACTACTACCCCCTACGGGTATCGCCAGAACACCTAGCGGCACGGCTCGCTGCCTTGTGGGCTGCCCACGGAGTCAATGTGGTCTACGTGAACGCCTACAACGTCGCGTACGGCGCCTACTACCGAACCACCTACATCCACAACACGATGGACACGCTTGGACGGGCTGACTTCCTCCGCTTGTTGATCCAGGAAGCGCACGCTCGCAGAATCCGTGTCTTCGCGGCCTTTTACAGCCACACGCACCGCGGCGCCTGGCTGGCACGGCCCGACTGGAGGGCCAAGAGAAGGGACGGGAGGGACTTCAACCCACGTGGTGTCGATGTCCAGTACTTTTTGTCGGTGTCCCACCCTGAGGTGGTCAGCTGGTGGTTGGGCCTGCTGCGAGAGGTGTTGGTGAACTATCCCGATCTCGACGGAATCGAGCTGCGAGAGCCGGTGATCAACTGGTGGGGCACAGAGGCCGATTATCACCCGGAGGCGGTACGCGCGTTCAGAGCAGCGCACCCAGGTGCCGCGCTTGGAGGACGTATTTGGATCCGCTGGCGGGCGGAGCAGTTGACGGAGTTCGTGAGAACCACCGTACGGCTCGTGCGGGAGCACGGGCGAGAGATTCACGTGACGAGCGTGGTATCTGCATGGGGGGATGGACGTTTGTTGACCAGCGAGGAGCAGGCAGCTCAGACGGGATTCGACTTGGAAGCAATCCTGGCGCCCCCCAATAATCCGGATGCCATCAAGGTCGAGATCATCTGGCAGCAGTGGGGGAATGTGTATGACTACGTGACCTTCACGCCTGGGTGGACAGGATACGCGACGTCGGAAATCCTACGCAGGATCGGTGGCCGTGTCAGGACGATTGTGCACGTTGAACTCACCGACTTCGGCCAGCGCCGCGTTACCCCCGAGGAGACGTACTTGGCGATGCGGGCCGCCTGGTTGGCGGGGGCGAGGGAGTTCGACGTGTACGGAAGCAAACTGGCCGACGATAAGAATGCGTGGCCCTGGCTGCTTCGAGCCTTTCGAGGTGAGGCACCCCAGGTACCGGATCGGCGCCGGCCGGCACAGACGGTTCTTGTGCTTGAGGACGAGGATCGTGACGCATCAACGGCCCCGCGGCTGGCCACCAAGTTGCTCGTGAACCTCCTCGGCCACTTCCGTGTCCTGGTCGAGACGCAGACGGTGTCGGACTATCGAGCGGGAGACGTTCACAAGTTCGATGCCGTCATCTACCAAGGAACCCAGTGGGATGCGCCGCTGCCGCCGCGATTGCTGGCGGACCTCGATCGTTACACAGGGTCAGTCCTCTGGGTCGGAGCGAATCTGTGGCAGCTCCTCCGTGTGACGGATTCTGACCTGGGCATCGATCAGCCGATTCCCGTATCGGTGAGCGCAATGGACGCGGTGCGTTATCGCGGGGTGGAAGCGGTAGTGCGACCGCGGATTCCGATTTTGGGAGTGCGGCAACGCGAGATGACGGTGGAAGTCGTCGCCGAAGGATCGGTGGGCCAGCAACACGCGCCCGTCGTCGTCCGGAAAAACAATTTCTGGTATGTGGCCGGATACCTCTATGTCGAGCCCGAGACGACGCCCCTGCAGTGGATCGTGGCGGATCTCCTGCACGATGTGCTGCGGACCCCGCATGCGGCCGACCGCCGTGCGGTCCTGGTTGTCAGCAACGTGCACCCGCAGGTGGAGCCAACAGACCTGTGGCGCCTGGCTGCGTTCTCCGATCGTAGCGGCGTACGCATGGTCGTCGCGGTCACGCCTACGTTCGTAGATCCCGTTCTCGAAATCCAAGTGCGACTCGAAGATCGCCCGGCTGTGGTGGATGGCCTGCGTGCGTTGGCCCGCTCCGGCGCGGACATCGTATTGGCTGGCTACAGCCACCAGTTCCGGGGCCGGACGGGCACCGACTTCGAGTTCTGGGACGCTCTGAGAGGCCAAGCGCGGGAGGACGACTCCGTGGAGTTGATCCGGGACCGACTGAGTGCCGGGCTTACGGCACTGCGGCGGGTAGGCCTGTTCCCCATCGCATGGATGACACCGGGGGGTTTGGCATCCCCCTTCGACTATACGATGTTCGGGAACACGTTCTCTCTGATGGTCGAGTCTCGCCAGTATGCATTCGCTCACGGACGGCCGGTCCAGCAACGGTTTCCTTATCTGGTGTGGCAGGATGTGCATGGCCATACCGTGTTGTCTCCGAATGTCCTGGCCAGGGAGTGGCCCCAATCCGGCCACGACACATTCCGCGCTTTGAGAATGGTGCGCGATGCGCTGGCGGTCATCGACGTGCCCTCAACAGCGTCCGATGCGGTCCTGGGGGAAATCGTGGCGGCGGCAAAACGCGAAGGCTTTGCTTTCACGTCGCTTCGACAGTTGGCGCCGGCCCGCGTCGTCGACGATACTCTGGCGATCGTTTCGACCGAGGGTACTGTCCGGCTGCATTTCGAGGCGGGGCAGTATCTTCGTGAGCTCGAAGTGGACCGTGCCGGAAGCGTTCGGACCCGGTCCGTGCGTCGCATCCGCGAGACCCAACGGTACGAGGTTGCGTTGAGGACGCGTCCCGACAGCCTGCTAATTCTGGAGGTCCTCCACTTTCACCCCATGAGCGTTCGCGCCCTTTTCCTGCACGCCGAGTACGTCTTGGAGGTGAACGCGAGGCGGTGGCGGGAAATGGACGCCGTGGGCCGTGCCGGCGCGATTCTGGGGGTGATGTTGTCGTTGTTGGCTGCCGTTGGGACGATGCTGCTGCTGACGCTGTACTTGCGCATTAAGCTGCGCAGGCTCCGTGGGAGGGACCTTCGGTGACCGGTACGGCGATTCTGATTGTCTACTACAGCTGCGTCGCTGTGATCTGGGCGCTGCTCGTCTACTACCTGGTGCTGACAGTAGCCGGTTACCACTACAGCCGACACGCAAGAGACTACTTTCCAAAGCTTCTCCGTGTGCATCGCGACTTGCCCACCGTGTCGATATTGATTCCGGCCCGTAACGAGGAGCGGGTGATTGCCGATACGGTCGCTGCAATCTCGGAGATGGACTATCCGCGGGAACGCGTCGAGATCATCGTGATCGACGACGGATCTACGGACGCGACCGGGGAAATTCTGGAGGGAATGAAGCGCGAGCACGACAGACTCACTGTGGTGTCCATACCGGCAACGGCGGGCGGCCGGGGGAAGTCTGTGGCTCTGAATCATGGCCTTGCAGCGGCAACAGGCGATGTGATTGCTGTGTACGATGCAGACAACCGACCGGATCGCTACGCCCTGCGTTACCTGGTCTCGGCGCTGCTCGACTCGTCGAAGCTGGGTGCGGCCGTCGGCAAGGTCAGAACCCTCAACCGTAGCCGGACGTTCATGACGCGCTCGGCCAACATCGAGTTCATCGCGTACCAGTGGATCAATCAGGCCGGGAGGTACTGGCTCGCTGGCCTGACGGTTCTTCCGGGCACCAACTTCGTGATTTGGAGGCATCTACTTGACCGTGTCGGTGGCTGGGATCCGCGTGCCCTCACGGAGGACTTGGAGTTGACGATTCGTGTCTATGAGGCGGGCTGGCGGATTGGATTCGTGCCGACGGCGGTGAGCTGGGAACAGGAGCCGGAGGAACTCGGGGTGTGGATCCGGCAGCGTATGCGGTGGATGCGCGGGAACAACTACGTCATCCGGAAGAGCATCTTCAAACTGTTGAAGCCGTGGGACTCTCCCGTCAAGCTGGAGATCCTGCAGTCGGTCGCCACGTATTACTTGTTTTTGGTCGCGGTGCTTCTCAGCGACGTGCTGTTTGTCGGGGGTGCGGTGGGGTGGCTCGGGTTTTCTATGTGGGGACCGTTTGGACTCCTGTGGGCTCTCGCGTACACCATGTTCGTACTTGAGTTTGCGATCACGCTGGTCATCGAGGGGGAAGACCGCCTGCCGAACCTGCTGCTCGTGGCGCTGATGTATTTTACCTATACACAACTTTGGCTCTACGTTGCGCTGCGCAGCATGGTTCCGACTCTGCGAAGGAGACAGAGGACAGTGCGACCGGGCGGCGAGCCGGTGTGGGAAAAGACCAAGAGATACTGATCCCCGGTGCGCTTGGTTGCCAGCGGAAGCGTGTCACCGGCCGTGAGCCGCGATCCGAGAAAGCAGGGCGGATCGCAGAGCTTCCCACCCTCCGATGGCGTCGATCAGATGGCCCGCGTACACGTCAACGGAGCTGTATCCCGCACGTTGGAGGGATGTGAGGACACGTGACAGATCCGGCACGGTGGGAGACGCCGTCCCGAACGACGACAGTTCTACGTGTATCACAAGACGTGCACGGCCGCGCACCTTTCGATCGGCAGCTCTTGCGGCACGCGCCGTCCACTCGGGCGTGAACACGCCGGGGTTTCGATACAGACTGGCCCACTGTTGAAAGATCAGCTCCACGTTGACGACATCGGGGCGAAACCTGCCGGATAGGAGGCCGTCGAGATCGAATCCGGTTGCGTCCCGTTGGGCGTCGGATGAGATGAGGGTGCCGTTCGGCTCCGGCGTCATTACGGTGGTTACGTGGACCTCCTTGCCGTACCGACGCGCGAGCTCAGTGCTCCGCTCCAGGACGACACGGAGCGCATCCGCGCGGAACAGAAGCCACTCCTGCCCGCCGACACGCACGCGCGGATGGACGCGGTGAAACGCGTATGTTGCTGCTAGGGAGTGGTCGGCAGTGTCTCCCCACCAGTTGACGACAGGTTCCGCCAGGTCGACTCCATCGAGATCCGGCACGGCCCGGAGCAAATCCTCCAAAAAACCGAGCCACCAGGTCACGGCCTCGGGATGGTGCGGCGACAGGAAGTATTGGTCGAACCCTTCGCGGTACGGCGTGCCGTCGGCGGTCAGGCTGCGCCAACTCGGGCGTGCCTCCCAGGCGCCCTTGTGCCGCAGCACGTACACCCATGCGATCACCCTGATGCCCCGGCGGTGCGCTTCTGAGACGATCCGCTGCAGGAGGTTCAGGCGCCCGAAGTCTTCCTGCGCGTTGTACAAGTAGCGCGTGGGATAACGGGCGCCATAGGCGAAACTGTAGGCATAGAAGTACACGAGGTTTACTCCGTGATCCGCCCAGTGATTCACGAGTCGTGCGGCGAGCACGTCGGCCGAAAGACCGGTGTTGTAGTAGTATCCGGGATCGAAGCGGATCGCGCGGACGGGGGGGTCCGACGCTTGGGTAGAGCGGCCGGCGGCCAAAGCCAACACAGTGAGTAGAGTGCCGACCGCGGCGATTCTCTTTCTTTCGGCGCTGTACCCCAAGGAGCGCCCCCCTTCGGCAGCCCGGCCGACCGCCTCGGTGGCGGTCCCGTAGGCTTTGCGTCCCCGCATCGCTGCGGGTTTGCCTTTGTCGAGGGGCTTGCGCGCCGGAAGACCACAAGCGCCCGCCCCTGTCAGGGTCCGAAGCGCGCACCTGCGTGGTTCGGCAGCCCGGCCGACCGCCTCGGGGGCGGTCCCGTCGGCTTTGCGTCCCCGCATCGCTGCAGGTTTGCCCCTTCGAACCGGATGCGACTCGGTTTTCCCCCCCAACCGACGGGTACCCCCGCACCGGTCGGCAGTGCGATATACGCCGTGCGGGCCTACGCGGCCCGCACGGCGGCGTCCCCGGACCGGAACGCAGGGGGGGATGTCCCGGTCCGGATGACACGGTCAGCTACAATGAAAAAGCCCACCGCGACGACGTCGAAGTGGGCCTATCTGACCGCTTCGGCAACCCGGCCGACCGCCAGATCGGCGGTCCCGTAGGCTTTGCGTCCCCGCATTGCTGCGGGTTTGCCCCTTCGAACGGTCCTGCTATTCGGTTGTCTTTACGCTACCCACGGCAACCGATCCTGTCAACCTGAACGCTGGCGCGGCTGCCGCCCGCACCGAAAATGAGCAAGTCCCGTGCCATCGTCGGCGCTTTAGCGAATCTCCAGCGGCTCGAGTTCCACGCGCACCGAGCCGACCTCCAGGTCCAGCACGTAGCGCCCCGGCACGACCCCCGAGAAGGCGAACTGGCCGTCTTCGTCGATCTCTGCTTCGAGGTGGCCGGCCTCGCCGGCAAGGAAGGCGGTCCCGTCCAGTGAGGTCTCGTATCCGGAAGTGAGCATGCCCAGGATGGATCTAGCGTGTGGGTCCTGTGGATCTTCGTGGATGGCCAGCATGACCGTGAAGTCACCGGCCTCGTACGTCGCGTCGGTCAGGCGACCGCCGCCCCTCAACGCGAACGCCGGCCGCTCCGCCACCATGGACGGGGGTATGAGTCGGCCGAGCAGGCGGCGCAGGCCGGATCGCTCCCGGTCTTCGGTTTGCAGCAGCCGGTCGAGGGATTGCAGCTCCGCCCGGCAGTGCGGACAGTCGCGGAGGTGGTGCTCCAACGCGTCGGACCTGGCCGGAGAGAGCAGCCCCAAGCGCATCTCGCCCAGCACCTCGGGGGGCGGGCAGTCCTTGCGATACAGCCGCCGTCGGAGCGTACGCTCCAACGCATCTTCGTCTTCGGTTCGCGGCATCCTGGCCTCCCAACTGCCCTCAAACACGCAACGCCGTCGGCGCTCGCTTTGGGATACGTTCCCCACGGGCCGTCTCAAATCCTCGCTCGAGTATCGAACAAATGGTCGCACAACGCCTGAGTCATTTCTAGCGGCGGCACAAAGTATTTCCTACGGGTGCTCCGGGACCGAGATAGAATGGATCTACGTGGAGGGAAGGGCGATGGGTCGACTCCTGACGGACGTGCGGAGAACCTTCGGGCTACGCGTGCATGAGGCGCGTGTAGCTGCCGGCCTGTCGCAGCGCGACCTCAGCCGGCTGCTCGCGCTGCGCAGTGCCGTGGCTGTCGGGGACTGGGAACGCGGCAAGGCCTTCCCGAAGTTCGAGACTTTCTTGCGGCTGTGCGAGGTGCTCAACCGGCCTCCTGCGTACTTCCTGGAGGGGTACGCGGAGCCACCGGCTGAATCGGACCCGGTGGCGGCGCTGGAACGCCTGGAGCAGCGGTTGCATCACAGGCACCTGGAGTTGCTGCACCGATTGGAGCAGCTGCCGGCCGAAATCAGCGGTTGCGTCCCGCCCGACGAGATCGTGCGCTTCCTGGACGGGATGGATTTCGAACGGGACGTGCTGCCCGCACTCCCGCTGGACATCCGCGGTGCCCTGCGCACCCGCAAGATTCCCCCGGTCCTCGAGGAGACGACCTACAGCGTCGCCCGCAACGCCGCATGGCATGCCTGGGAGGTCACACGGGACGCGATCAGGACCTGGATCCGACGCCGCAAGAGGAATTAGGGGCAGGCAACAAGCAAAGTCAGCGAGTGCGCTCCCCGACTGACCGGTGCGGGTCTCCCCGCGCTTGCCCTTCGGGATCCGCTTCTCGCTGACGTTCAATATTTTACCGACAAACCCGGGCAGAGCGCAATGGAGAATACGTGTTTGCGCGTGCTGCTGCTCATCCTCGTGCTGGCGGCATCCGCGGGTGCTCAGTCGCCTCAACGGCTGCGCGCGGTGGTCGTGATCAGCATTGACGGGTTGCGGGGCGACGCCGCCGAAGCGCTCCTGCCACCTGCTTTGCGCTCGGCGGGGGCGGTAACGTTCCGTGCGCGAACGGTGGTCCCCAGCAGCACCCTGCCGGCACACGCCTCGATGCTGACTGGCTGGGACGTGGCAGGGCATGGGGTGCGGCACAACAACTGGCGGAAGGGAGACGCATACGTCGGCGTGCCGACCGTCATGGAGATCGCCACGCGTGCGGGAATGGGCGCGGAGATGATCGTTGCGAAGTTGAAGCTGGAGATCTTCGCGCGCCCGGGATCCGTTCGGTTGTTTCGTTACCTTCCCTATCCACGGTACCGAGCTGATGGTGTGCTCCGCCAGGCGGCCGAACGACTGGGACACCGACCGGCCTTGCTGTTCGTCCACGTCGCCGACCCCGACGACGCCGGGCACCGGTGGAGCTGGGAAAGCCACAACTACCGCGAGAGCGTTCGCAGGTCCCTGGAGGCGCTGGCGGGCTTTCTGGAGGGGGCGAGCCGCTCGGGGATCCCGCTGACCGTCATCGTGACGTCAGACCACGGGGGTTTGGGCCGCAGGCACGGCGGCGCCCGACCGGAGGAGGTCACGATCCCGTGGCTGGTCTTCGGGAGTCACGTTCGCGCAGGCGGCACGATCTCCCAGGCGGTCCGCATCTACGACACCGCGGCGACCGCACTGTGGTTGCTGGGGATACCGGTCCCAGGAGATTGGGACGGCCGCGCGGTGACCGACGCCTTCCGATAAAACCCCCCGTTCAGAACGTGCCCGGAGCGAAGACACCGATCTCGAACAAGCGGCCGCCGCCGAGCGCAGAGCCGTAGGCTGCCGTGAACTGGATCCCCAGCGTGGTGTAGCGGAAAATCACCGCGGTTGCGTCGGCGCGTGGTACTCGGCACGATATGCGGTCGAAGTCGCCTCCGTACAGCCGCGCAACAGCGTCGGCGGACGATCCCAGGCGGACGCCTCGGTCGGTGACGAAGCGCTGTTCGGTGCCATAGGCGCTTAGGACGCGCACCGCGCGCGAGGCCTCGTCGGCGGTCAGCCACAGCCCCAGCTGCCGCCACTCCAACCGGATCAGGCGGCCGGTCGTCCGCCTGTCACACTCCCGCGTGGCTTCCGCCATGTCCACGATCGTCCTGTGCATCCCCTCGGTGCCGATGGTGCGGACCAGGCCGTCCAGGCCGGCCCGCAACGAGTACGGGCCGATGCCCTGGCCCGGGACGATGCGCAGCGTAGGCAGAGGGGTGGACTGGGAGTCGTTGGGCGCCGCAGCCGCGCCGGAGGCCAGCAGGGCGGCCGCTACGAACGCGAGCGCCGACCGTCCCATCAGTCCGTTGCGCACCGAACCCTCTGCTCCGGCAGGGCTGCGGGGTCAAAGACTCCGATGTTGAAGATGATGCCGTGGATGGGCTTGCCGGGGTCGTGGGCGGCGGCGAACTGCAGCCCGAGGCGGTGGTAGCGGATCAGGGTGATCCTGTCCTGCGGGCAGTCGGTCCGAACGTACCCATGGCCCTTTCCATAGGCCGCCTCGGCGCGGGAGATGGGCATGAGGAGCCGGATGTTGCGATCGGTCTTGAAACCCTGGATCGCTCCGTAGACCGCCACGACGCGTACTCTCTGGTTGTCCAGACGGAACGATACGAGATACCCGGACGGCTTCCAGTCGTACGACAGGATGTTACGCTCCGGGTAGCGGTCGATGCGTTCCGGTTGGCCCAGGATCCGGACCATTTGCTGCGGTGTCATGCTGACCGTGATGGGACCGATGCGCTGCCCGGAGACGATCGGGACGTCTTCGGGCGGAGGCGTAGGGGCTGCGCGTTCCTGGGACAGGGCCGGCGCGGCCAAGAGCAGCGCAATCAGGCCGACCGTGAGGGTTCGCATCATCGACCTCCGGCAGGAGCCGCTCTACCACCCATCGTACCTTCCACCTGTCCTCCTACGTTCGGGACCCCGACACCGGTTCGCGAGGCAGCCGATGGACAGACCGATCGCGTACGTCTGCCGCCCGCTTCCCGGGCGCGCGCTGGAGATCCTCGCCGAGCACTGCGAAGTGCGGATGTGGGAGCGGCCGGAAGAGCCTCCACCGCGAGACGTGCTGCTTGCCGAAGCCGAGGCGGCCCACGGGATCGTGTCTCTGCTCACCGACCGCATGGACGAGGAGGTGTTCGCGCGGGCCCCCCGGCTGCGCGTCGTGAGCAACGTGGCGGTGGGCTACGACAACGTGGACGTGCCCGCCGCCACGCGCCGCGGGATCGTCGTCACGAACACGCCAGGTGTGCTCACCGAGACGACCGCGGACTTCGCCTGGGCGCTGCTGATGGCCGCCGCGCGACGGGTCCCGGAGGCCGACCGCTACGTGCGGTCGGGGCGGTGGACGTCCTGGCAACCGACGCTGCTGCTCGGGCACGACGTCCACGGCCGGACGCTCGGACTCGTGGGGCTGGGCCGGATCGGCAGCGCCGTCGCCCGTCGAGCGGCGGGGTTCCGGATGCGTGTGCTGTACCACAGCCGTTCCCGTCGACGGGATCTGGAGGCTGAGCTGGGGATCGAATACCGACAGCTGGACGAGCTGCTCCGCGAGTCGGACTTCGTGAGCCTCCACACACCGCTCACCCCGCAGACCCGCCACCTGATCGGCCGCGAACGCCTGGCACTGATGAAACCGACCGCCATCCTCGTGAACACCGCGCGCGGGCCCGTCGTCGACGAGCAGGCGCTGTACGAGGCTCTGTCCCAAAGGCGCATCGCCGCCGCGGGGCTGGATGTCTTCGAGACCGAGCCGCTGCCACCACACTCTCCGCTGTGCTCTCTGGACAACGTCGTGCTCGCGCCGCACATCGCCAGCGCCACCCATGCGACCCGCGCCCGCATGGCCGAGCTGGCGGCGGAGAACTGCGTCGCCGTCCTCACCGGGAGGCGGCCGCCCAACCCCGTGAACCCGGAGGTGCTGACGCGGTCGGATGCCCGACGGTAGAGTGCGCGGCGGGACCCCGGCAGGACTGTACTCGGCTCGGCCCGAAGTCAGTCCATGCGCCCGCGCGACGTAACGCGCCTGGCACGAGGGAGGGATTCGGCATGCGTTGGCTGATTCTGTGTATCGCCGCTGCGGTAGCGGTGGCGGGCTGCGCGCCGCGCGCGGCAGAGCAACCGGCGCCCGGTCAGGCCGCAGGACAGCTGCCGGACCTCGGCGGCCGGACGATCCGGGTGGCCACCGACGCTACCTACCCGCCGTTCGAGATGCTCGACGCGGAGAAGAACCTCATCGGGTTCGACATCGACCTGATCAACGAGATCTGCAACCTCGTCAACTGCAGACCGCAGATCCAGAGCGTCGCGTGGGAGGGCGTCCTGGCCGGGGTGGAAAAGGGCGACTTCGACGTGGCGATCTCCGGCATCACGATCACAGAGCAGAGGGCGGAGAAGGTGGACTTCACCGAGCCGTACACCGAGATCGGACAGGTTGTGATGGTGCGGGAGGACGAGACCCGTATCGGCGGTGCGGACGACCTATCCGACAAGGTCGTGGCCGTCCAGATCGGCACGACCAACGACCAGCTGGCGACAGAGATGCAGAAGGAGGGCAAGATCCGCGACGTCCGCCGCTACCGCACGTTCGACCTGGCCGTACAGGCGTTGATGAACCGCGACGTCGACGCGGTCATCATCGACAGCGTGGCCGGACAGGGTTACATGGGGACCAACCCGGGCCGCCTGAAGACCGTGGGGGAGATGATGACCAGCGAGCAGCTGGGCATCGTGGTCCGCAAGGGCAACCCGGAACTGGTCGATGCGTTCAACGCGGCGCTGCGGACCCTGCGCGAGAACGGCAGGCTGGACGAGCTGAAGCGGAAGTGGTTCGTGGAGTGGAAGCCGACGCAGTAGGCTCAGGGGCCGAAGGGGACCGGAACTGCGGGGCCGACCCGCGCCGGTCTCCTTCGTTTGGGCGGCTGCCCGTCCGGGTGACCGGGCGCCTCGCGGCCAACGTGCGCAGGCCGGCGACGACAGGGCACTGAAGCTCGAGGGTTCGCGATGTCGCAGCCGCACACAGCTGCACCGGGCACGGGGCGCGTCTTCCCCCTGCCTCTGCACCGTTTCCCGTGGTGGGTGCTCGTGCTGGCCATCTCGGGGGGCCTGGTGGCCGCACGCATCGCGGGTTCTGAGATCTACCTGCAGACGTTGCGCTTCCTGGGCTCGGGGATCGTCGTCACCCTGTACCTGACGGTGGCTTCGTACGGGCTCGCGTTGGTCATCGGTCTGGTGGCCGGACTGATGCGGGTGTCCGGGAGCCCGTGGCTGCGCACGCCGGCCATCCTGTACATCGAGGTGGTCCGCGGGGTGCCGCTGCTGGTGCTGCTGCTGTACATCGCGTTCGTGCTGACGCCGTGGCTGGCCGACGCGACCCAGATGCGGTTCTGGCGCGACAACGTGGTGCGCGCAGTGCTGGGATTGGGGATCGGCTACGGCGCATACCTCGCGGAGGTTTATCGGGCCGGGATCGAGGCCATCCCCCGAGGTCAGGTGGAGGCGGCGCTGTCGTTGGGCATGTCGAACGGTCAGGCGATGCGCTACGTGGTCCTGCCCCAGGCTATCCGCATCATTCTACCGCCGCTGGGCAACGACTTCGTCGCGCTGCTGAAGGACTCCTCACTGGCCTCGGTCATCTCCGTGACGGAGCTGACGTATTCGGGCAACCTCAACGTGGCGAGGACCTTCCGGTCGTTCGAGACGTACAATATGGTGGCGCTGCTGTACCTGATGATGACGCTGGCGGGCTCAGCGGGGGTGCGGCTGCTGGAGCGGGCCACCGGGCGGGGCCGGTAGGAGGTCGGACGATGGCGGTGGCGCAGCCGTCGGATGCCCGGGCGATCGTGCGGATCGAGGGCGTCCACAAGTGGTTCGGTCCGCTGCACGTACTCCACGACATCCACCTGGACATCGCCTCCGGGGAGGTGGTGGTCATCATCGGGCCCAGCGGGTCGGGCAAGAGCACGTTGCTGCGCTGCATCAACGGGCTGGAGTTGCCCGAACGTGGGCGGATCCTCGTCGATGGCATCGAGGTGAGCCGCAACCCCCGCAACATCAACCAGATTCGCGCGGAAGTCGGCATGGTCTTCCAGCAGTTCAACCTCTTCGGGCACCTGACGGTGCTGGACAACCTCACGCTTGCCCAGCGGGTCGTCCGCAGGCGGACGCGGGAGGAGGCGGAACGGATCGCCCGGCATCTGTTGGAGAAGGTCGGAATTCCCGAGAAGGCGCAAGCCTACCCGTCTCAGCTGTCGGGCGGACAGCAGCAGCGGGTGGCGATCGCCCGGGCGCTGGCGATGAATCCCAAGATCATGATGTTCGACGAGCCGACATCGGCCCTGGATCCGGAAATGATCAAGGAAGTTCTGGACGTCATGAAGGGACTGGCCCGCGAGGGGATGACGATGCTGGTGGTGACACACGAGATGGGATTCGCGCGCGAGGTCGGTCACCGGGTCGTCTTCATGGACCAGGGACGGGTCCTGGAAGTGGCACCCCCGGACGACCTGTTCACCCGGCCTTCTTTGGACCGGACGAAACTGTTCTTGAGCAAGATCCTGTGAGGGGCAGCCGGGCGTGCGAACGGTCGAGGACGAAATCGCAGCCGCCCGCGGCTCGGCGGAGGTTCCCATGAACATCAATGTCACCGGCATGCACACCGAAGTCAGCGATCGGTTGCGCGAGTACGCGACCCACAAGCTGGGCAAGCTAACGCGGTACTTCGAACACCTGCAGGAAGCGAAGGTCGTGTTCCGAGTGGAGCGGCAGCGTGACCTGGGCAGAGCGCAGATCGCGGAGGTGACCATCTGGGGCGACGGAATCGTCCTGCGCGGCGAGGAGGCCTCGCCGGACATGTACGCCTCGGTGGACCAGGTCGTCGAGAAGCTGGAAAAACAGATCGAAAAGTACCGCAGCCGGCTGATCGAAAAGCGCCGGCTGGACGAACAGCGCAAGCGGCGCCGGCGCGCGACGGAGGCGGCGCGCGCCCTGGCGGCCGCCGATGTCGTCGAGAACGGACCCCGCATCGTGCGGCGCAAGCGGTTTCCGATGAAGCCCATGACCGAGGAAGAAGCGATCCTGCAGATGGAACTGCTCGACCACAGCTTCTTCGTGTACCGCGATGCCGGGACGGATCGCATCCACGTCGTCTACCGGCGCCGCGACGGACAGTACGGTCTGATCGAGGCCGAGTAGGTGGCGGGCGGGGAGGCCGGAATCGGATCTCGCAGATCGGACATCCTCGCACGGTCGGCGGCCGCCGTGACCAGCGCGCTGCTCGCGGTGTCGTGCACCGCCCGACCCGACGTCTCCGCGCTGCCGCCGCTGCGGCTGAGGGCGCCGGGCGCACTGCTGGCCTCGATCCTGCCAGGATATGCGCTGTCCGCTGATCTCGCCACCGCCTGCCCGCTGGTGGAGGGTGCCGGACGGCTGCTGGCCGTGGTCGTGGACAACGACCCGCGCGCCCGGCCCCAGAGCGGGCTGTCCCAGGCGTGCCTGATCTACGAGGTGCCGACCGAGGCGAAGATCCCACGTCTTCTGGCGGTGTTCTCCAACGGGGCGCCCTCGCGGGTCGGTCCGGTTCGCAGCGTGCGGCCGTCGTTTTTGCAGCTGGGCGCAGAACTGGGAGCGGTCGTGGCCCATTCGGGGGGCAGCCTCGAGGCGTTTCGCGACATCCGGCGCTATGGGTTTGCGGTGATCAACGAGCTCTGGACCGCCGGCCCGTTCTGGCGGGTGCGAGACCGTCACATGCCCCACAACCTCTACGGCTCGGTGCCGCGTCTGCGCGAGGCGATGGCCCGCGGCGGCTACGACCGGCCCCCGGCACGCCCGCAGCCCGAAGTCATGACATACGCGGAGCCAGAAGGTCCGGACGCGGCGGAGGTGGAGATCGCCTACCCACCCGGATTCGGCGTTCGCTTCGCATATCAAGACGGCGCCTACGTTCGCCACGTCGTCGGCCGGGAGCACAGGGATGCTCTCACCGGTGCCCCGATCCGTGTGAGGGCGGTCATCGTCCAGTTCGTGCGCTGGCACGGCTGGCGTGAGGGCAGGGTAGACGTCTCCCGGGTCGATCTGGTGGGCACGGGTCGGGCGCTGGTGTTCGCGGAAGGCCGCGTCACGGAAGCGACGTGGCGCAAAGCCGACCTCCGCGCCCAGACCGCGTTTCGCGACCCCCAAGGACGGGGCCTGTTGCTGGCGGGCCCGGTCTGGCTCGCTCTCGTGCCGGTCGGGACGCCGGTGACGGTACGATAGGGCCGTCGTGGAATGGGGGCGGTCAGGAATCGAAGACCACAGCAGCCGTTATACTTAGAGGACGATGCTCAAGACGCTGCAGAACCTCATCGGGCGATCCGACGAGCGCGCGGCGCGCCGCTACCAGCCGGTGGTCGACCGCGTGAACGCACTGGAAGGGGAGTTCGAGCGCCTGTCCGACGAGGCGCTGCGCGCCAAGACCGCGGAGTTCAAGCAGCGGCTCGCCCGGGGGGACACGCTGGACGACTTGCTCCCGGAGGCGTTCGCGGCGGTCCGGGAAGCCAGCAAGCGGACGATCGGCCTGCGCCACCATGACGTCCAGCTCATCGGCGGGGCCGTCCTGCACGAGGGCAAGATCGCCGAGATGAAGACCGGCGAGGGCAAGACGCTGGTCGCGACCCTGCCCCTCTATCTGAACGCCCTGACCGGCCGCGGCTGTCATTTGGTCACGCCGAACGACTACCTGTCCCGCATCGGCGCGGGTTGGATGGGGCCGATCTACCACGCGCTGGGGGTGTCGGTGGGGGTCGTCACGCACGAGTTCGCCGGCCTGTACGACCCGGCGTTCGACGATCCCAAACCGCACGGCGACGACCGCCTCAACCACTTCCGGCCGGTCCGCCGCCGCGAGGCCTACCTCGCCGACATCACCTACGGAACCAACAACGAGTTCGGCTTCGACTACCTGCGGGACAACATGGCGCTGCGGCTGGAGGACGTGGTCCAGCGCGAACTGCACTATGCGATTGTCGACGAGGTCGATTTCATCCTGATCGACGAGGCCCGCACGCCTCTGATCATCTCCGGCCAGGTCGAAGAATCCACGAAGCGATACTACGAGTTCGCCAGGCTCGTCCGTCGGCTCCAGCCCGGTGTCGACTACACGGTCGACGAGAAGATCAAGAACGCCGTGCTCACCGAGGAGGGCGTCCACAAGATCGAACGCATGCTGGGCGTGGACAACCTGGCCGACCCGGCCAACGTCGACCTGATGCACCACGCGCAGCAGGCGCTGCGGGCGCTGGCCTGCTACAAGCGCGACGTCGACTACGTGGTCAAGGATGGCCAGGTCATCATCGTCGACGAGTTCACCGGGCGGCTGATGTTCGGCCGCCGTTACTCCGACGGGCTCCATCAGGCGATCGAGGCCAAAGAAGGGGTGCGCATCGAGCGGGAGTCGCAGACGCTGGCGACGATCACCTTCCAGAACTACTTCCGCATGTACGAGAAGCTGGCCGGGATGACGGGCACGGCGAAGACCGAGGAGGAGGAGCTGCGCAAGATCTATGGCCTGGAAGTGGTGGTGATTCCCACCCACAAGCCGATGATCCGCCGCGACCATCCCGACGTCATCTACAAGACCGAGCGCAGCAAGTGGCGCGCGGTCGTCGAGGAGATCAAGGAGCTGTACCGGCGCGGCCAACCGGTCCTGGTCGGCACGCGGTCGATCGAGAAGAGCGAGCTGCTGAGCGGCATGCTGCGGTGGGAAGGCATCCCCCACCAGGTGCTCAACGCAAAGTATCACGAGAAGGAAGCCGAGATCATCGCGCAGGCCGGGCGGGCGGGGGCGGTGACGATCGCCACCAACATGGCTGGTCGCGGGGTGGACATCCTCCTCGGCGGCAACCCGCCGGATCCCCAGGAGGCTGAGACGGTACGGCGGCTGGGGGGCCTGCACATCCTGGGCACCGAGCGGCACGAGGCGCGGCGCATCGACAACCAGCTCCGCGGCCGCGCCGGCCGGCAGGGCGATCCGGGTTCGTCACGCTTTTACATCTCCCTCGAAGACGAACTCATGCGCATGTTCGCCGGCGAGCGGATCGCCGCAATCATGAACCGCTTCGGGATCGACGAGGACACGCCGATCGAGAGCGGAATGGTGACCAAGCAGATCGAGGGCGCGCAGAAGCGTGTGGAGCAGTACCACTTCGACATGCGCAAGCACGTGCTGGAATACGACGACGTCATGAACGTCCAGCGCCAGACGATCTACCGGGAGCGCCGGAAGGTCCTCGAAGGCTCCGACCTGCGTGAGAACGTCCTGGACATGATCGAGCGCCAGATGCGCGACCTTGCTGAAGCGTACTGCCCGCGTTCGGCACACCCGGAAGAGTGGGACGTGGAAGGACTCCTCGCGGAGGCTGCCCAGCTGGCGCCCGTCCCCGAGGTGCTGGCGATCTCGGCCGACACCCTGCGTGGCAAGACCGCCGAGCAGGTCGCCGACGAGCTGGTGACCGCCGCACTGCGCGCCTACGAGGCCAAGGAGGAAGAAGTCGGCGAGCAGACGATGCGCGAGGTCGAACGGTTCCTCCTGCTCGCCAACATCGACCGCAGGTGGATCGACCACCTGCAGGCGATGGACGAGTTGCGCGAGGGGATCGGCCTGCGCGCCTACGGCCAGATCAGCCCGCTGCTGGCCTACCAGAAGGAAGGGTACGAGCTGTTCCAGGAGATGCTGCGGGCGATCCAGGAGAACACGGTGCGTGAACTGTTCCGGGTGCGCATCGAACGGGAAGCGCCTCGGGCGCCGCGTCCGGTGGCGCGTATCACCGCCCACAGCGGCCCCGACGCCGGTACGGCGATCGGGTCGGCGGCGCTGGCTGGCGCGCTGTCGGCGTCCGACGGCGAGTCGCGCGCCGAAGGGCCCAAACCCCAGCCCGTCACGGTCGGGGTGAAGGTCGGCCGCAACGATCCGTGCCCGTGCGGGAGCGGAAAGAAGTACAAGAAGTGCTGCGGCAGAGAGCAGTGATCCGTGGCCGGTGGTCCGTGGCCGGTTGAAGAGCGAGCGGCCGCTGCACTCGTACCCCGGCACGCCGAATCTGCGGTTGGTCTTCGCTTCCCGCGCGTAGCGGCCGGCGCGCTGTCCGGCGTGCTGCTGGCGCTGGCGTTCCCCACGCCCGGATGGGCCGCGTTGGCCTGGATTGCGCTGGTGCCGCTGCTGGTGGCCCTCGACGGACTCACACCCACCCAGGCGTTTGTCCCGTCCTTCGTGTTCGGCTTGGCCTTCCACGCTCTGGTGTTCTCGTGGATGGCCGTCTTCGGCGTTCCGGCCTACGCTGTGGTCGTCTGCACCGTCGCTCTGTTCTTCGGACTGTTCGGTGTGCTGGCGCGCGCGGCCACAGCTGGCCGCCGCGCACTCGGTTGGCTGATCGGCATCCCAGCGTGCTGGGTTGCGGTGGAGTGGGTTCGGACCCTGGGCACCGCGTCGTTCCCTTGGGGGCTGGTCGGCTACTCCCAGTGGCAAAACCTGCCGGTGCTGCAGGTGGCATCGGTCGGCGGTGTGTTCGCCGTTTCGGCCCTCGTCGTGTTCGTCAACACGGGGATGGCCGTGGCGGTCCGCACGCGCGCGTGGCTGCCCGCGGCCGGCGCGTTGGTGGTGCTCGCAGCGGTCTGGGCGTGGGGTTCGGCCAGGCTGGAACCCGTGGACGCCGGGATCCTTCGGGTCGCTGCCATCCAGCACAACATCGCGCAGCGAGAGAAATTCCTGCCCGACCTGGTCGAGCGAAACCGCGACGTGCTGCTTGCGCTGACGCGCCAGGCGGTCGCCTTTGGCGCACAGCTGGTCGTGTGGCCCGAACACGTGTGGCCGGAGGAGTTGGTGCGATCGGGGCAGGTGCCGCCGGAGGTGGAGCGCTCGGCGCCTGCGGACGGAGCGGTCGTGGCGACCGGCCACATCGAAGGGCGGAGGAACAGCGCGGTGGTGGTCACGCGCGAGGGCATGGCGGGGCGGTACGACAAGGTACGGCTGGTGCCGATGGGGGAGTGGTGGGCCGAGCCCGGCCCGGGCTTCATCCCGGTGCCGGCCCCGCAGGGCCCGGCCGGGATTCTGATCTGCTACGAGTCGGTGTATCCGTCTGCCACGCGGGAACTCGTCCGCCGCGGTGCCCGCTACCTCGTCCACACCACGGAGGAAGGGTGGTTTGGGCCCTCGGCAGGACCGTTGCAGCACCTGGGGTTTACGGTCTTCCGCGCCGTGGAGTCGGGACGGGACGCCGTGCGCGCCGCCAGCACCGGCGTGACCGCGATCATCGACCGACACGGCCGCATCCTCGCCAGCCTGCCGCGGTTCGAGCGGGCGTGGCTGCCCGGCGCGATCACGCCCCGGGACGGGTCGACGCCCTACGCGCGATTCGGTGACGCGTGGGTGTGGATCGTATGTGCGGCGCTGGTCGGCACCGTGCTCCCGGGCGTGCTGCGCGAGTTGCCCCCGCGCAGCCTCGTCGTTCTGGTCGCACCCGCGGTCTCGTGGCTGGCGGTCGGGGCCCTGACATGGGTCAGCCCGTGGCCGGATGTGGCCCCGATGGTGGCCGTCCTCCTGACGGTCGCCGCCGTGCTGCCGGACGCACGGGGGCTGGGCCTGGCAGGTGGCAGGCCGGTGGTGGGCGTGGTCGTTGCGACCGGAGCGGTCGTGGTGGCGGTGTGGCTGATCCGCGTCGGATATGCGGCCCACGGGATCCCGCTCCCGGACGGGTTGCCGGGCGCCGCGACCGTGGCGCTGTCCGCGCTGGCGGGCGCCGGGGAGGAGATCTGGCTGCGCGGCGCAGTTCCCCACGTGCTGGCGCGCTGGCCTCTGGCGGCATTCGGAGTGTCGGTTGCGGGTTCCCTCGTCCTGCACGGCGCGGCCGCAGGAGAGGTCGCCGCATGGCACGTCGTGACCGCTGCCCTGTTCTTCGGCGTGCGCCGCCTCACCGGCAGCGTGTTGGGCCCGGTCGTGGCGCGGGGCGTAGGCGACGCCGCCCTGCGCACCCTGCTGGGCCTATGATACAGTCGAACTGGCGAGGGCAGTGTGAGGTGACAAGGTGACAGCAGACGAACTTCGCGCACAGGTGGAGGCGGACGCAGAGCGCCTGCGCGACATCGGGAGGCATCTTTGACACCGACCGCTGGCGCGAGCGGATCGCCGATCTCGAGCGGATGGCGCAGGCGCAGGACCTGTGGCGGGACCCCGAACGGGCCAAGGCCGTCGGTCGGGAACTGACCACGCTGCGCGAGCGGTTGTCGACGTTCGAACAGATCGAGCGCGGCCTGCGCGACCTGGCTGACCTTCTCGCCGACCGACCGGAAGACCCAGACGAAATCGCGCTGCTGCAGCAAGAAGCCGCCGAGGTGCACCGGCGCCTGGAGGCGCTCGAACTGGAGACCCTCCTCGGCGGGGAGCACGACGAGGCGAACGCGATCCTGTCGATCCACGCCGGCGCAGGGGGGACGGAGGCCCAGGACTGGGCCGAGATGCTGCTGCGCATGTACCTGCGGTGGGCGGAGTCGCGTGGGTACGCCACGGAGATCCTCGACTTGTCGGCAGGGGAGGAGGCAGGGATCAAGAGTGTGACGGTACTGGTCCGGGGCGCACACGCCTACGGCTATCTGGCCAGCGAACACGGCACGCACCGCCTGGTTCGGATCTCGCCGTTCGACGCCGCCAAACGCCGCCACACCTCGTTCGCGCTGGTGGAGGTGCTGCCTGAGATCGAAGCCGTCGAGGTCGGAATCCGGCCCGAGGACCTGCGGATCGACACGTACCGCGCCGGCGGAGCCGGCGGCCAGAACGTGAACAAGGTCGAGACCGCGGTGCGCATCACACACGTACCCACCGGGATCGTGGTCCAGTGCCAGAACGAGAGGTCGCAACACGCCAACCGCGAGAACGCGATGCGGATCTTGGCCGCGCGGTTGTTCGAGCACCGCCAGCGTGAGCAGGCGGCCAGGCTGCGTGAGATCCGCGGCGAGCACCGGGACGCCGCGTGGGGCAACCAGATCCGGTCCTACGTGCTCCAGCCCTATACGCTGGTGAAGGACCACCGGACGGGGTACGAGACGGGCAATGTCCAGGCCGTCCTGGACGGGGACTTGGACCCGTTCATCTACGCGTTCCTCAGGCAGAGGGGCACTCAGGCGTCTGCGCCCCCCGGAGAGGGCGGACAGGTGGCCGTCCAGCCCGATCGGTGGGCCCGGGGGCCAGAGACGTGAGGCATCCCCCCAGGCGAACGACCACCCAATGCTACGATTTCTGTGGCTGATCGTTGTCATCTTCGTCGCGGTGGTGGTCGGCGCGTTCGCGCTGTCGGGCTACGTGGCTTCCGGGGTGGAAGCGCAGATCCGCCACCAGTTGGCAGCAGATCCTCCCGACGCGCTGGACGTGGTGGTCCGCGCCGACCCGCTGTTGTTGTTGGCAGGAAGGGTTGCCCAGGTCACGGTCCGGTCGCGGCAGAGTAAAGTCACCATCTCCGGTCTTGCCGCCGAGTCCTTCGAGGCGGAGATGCGCAACGTCGCGTTGGATCTGCGGGCGTTGGTGGGACGCCAGGAGGTGCGCGTGGCGGACGTCGGAAGCGGCCGGGCGCGGGTCGTGGTGCACGAGGACGACCTGCAGGCCTATATCCGACAGCAGCGCAACGTCGACCTCGAACTGACCCTTCTGGACGGTAGGGTGCGCGTCCGAGCCCCTTTGTTCGGGAACGTCGTGCAAGCCGAGGGTAGGCTGGTGGCTGCTGGCGCTCGGGTCAACCTGGAACTTGACACGCTGCGGGTCGGAGGGTTCCGCGTGGAGTCGGCGGCGGTGGCCGGGCTCGCAGCGGGCGTCAACCCCGTCTTGGACCTGTCGGCGCTTCCCCTGTCCGTGACCGTCGTCGAGGTGCGGGCGGAGAACCACCGGCTGGTGGCTTCGGCGGAGATTCCATGAGCGCCGCGCCCCGTCTTTGTTGGCTCTCCGTGCTGCTGGTGGTGGGGTTGGCTGCGTCGGGCTGGATCGCGTGGACGCGCCACCGCCTGGACTCGGCGTACCGGGTCGTGGAAGTGGCGCTGGACTCCGAGGACTGGAGGATCCTGGCGGTGCGGGAGGGGCAGGACGACCCCGTGTTCTGGCAGCAACTGCGGCGACTGGGCGCCGGGTCCATCGCGGTCTACGACTCGACGCTGCGCAGGCTGGCAGACGCCGGCCTGGTGGCATATGTCGACGGGGCGACGTTGATCTCCCAGGCGCGGGCAGGGACGGTCGGAAGCGCACTCCGGTCGCTGGCCGCCGACGCAGACCCGGGTACGGTGTACGTGCTGCCCGCAAACGAGGAGGTCGCGTCGTTGGTCCGGGACGGCTTTGCCACCGCGATCGGTGCCGACCGCATCGAGCGCGTTCGGGACCAGCCGCCGGTCTACCGGGTGCGGGGACGGTTGAAGGACCTGGAGGAGACCGGGCTGGGCTTTCTACCCTCGGCCGTCGCCGCATGGGAGCGGCAAGGATTCCGGGTGATCTTGCGGCCGCGCAACGTCCGCAGCATGACCGCACAGCGCCTGCCACAGCGGATCAGCGGCTACGCAGCGTTCGGCCGCGGCCGCACCTTCGTCTTCGACCTGGCGGAGGTGCTGGGATTCGAGCGGCTGGTCGACGAGGCGGCTGCCGCCCTGCGCGAGATCGACGCCGTATACGGACGGGTGGAGATCCTCACCACCGCCCGGCGCATGAGGGGCGAGGAGACGATGGCCCAGCTCATGCGCCCGAACGTGGTACGGGTCTTCAGCATCGTGCCCGAGGAGCTGGAGCGGTTGGAGATGCGCGTCGCGGTGGACCGCTACGTCCGGGGCGCGCGGGAACGCAACCTGCGGGTCCTGTACGTGCGGCCGTTTCTGTCCACGCCCGGGGGCGTGGACGCCGTGGAGCACAACCTGACGTATCTGCGTGCCATCGTCTCCGGCGTCCGGGATGCGGGCTTTGCACTGGGCACGGCGCGCCCCCTGCCCGCCCCGGGCATGCCGCGCGGGTTGCTGTACGGAGCGGTGTTGGCGGCCGTGGTGGCGGTCGTCTGGATGCTGTTGCTCTTTGCGGAGCGCGTGGAGCTGGGCGTACCCTCGTGGACTGCCGGCGTCCTGATTGCCGTGGGCGTCTTGGGCGCCGTCGGGCTGTCGGCCGCCGGGTACGGTGCGTGGATGCGAAAGCTGTACGCGCTGGCGGCCGCGATCGCCTTTCCGACCCTTGCGGTGTTCTACGGCATCCGCCAGCTGTGGTCCGAGGGAGGGCACGCACGCGCATCTTCCGCAGTGGGAGACGCGGCGCTCGCGCTGTGGGCGGTGTCTGCGGGATCGGTGCTGGGCGGGATCGTCGTGGCCGCACTGCTGACGGAGTGGTCGTTCATGCTCGCGTTCGACGTCTTTTGGGGCGTCAAGGTCGCGACCGTGGTGCCGATCGGGCTTTTGGCGGCACTGTGGCTGCTCGACACCCGGCGCGGCGTGCGGGATGCGGTGGCACGCGTGCGAGACCTGGCCAGCCGTCCGGTGACGCTGGGGGCGGTGGTAGCGGTGATGGCCGTCGGGGCAACGGCGCTGCTGCTGCTCCTGCGGACGGGGAACACCGGCCTTCCGGTCCTCGGCGTCGAGGAGCGGCTGCGGGAGGCGCTGGAGCGGGCGCTGGTGGCGCGGCCCCGCACGAAGGAATACCTGCTGGGCCACCCGATGTTCATAGCGGGCGCAGCCGCCGCCGCGGTCGGGTTGCGGCGGTGGGCCGTGCCGCTGATCCTCGTCGGGATGATCGGCCAGGTGGGTCTGATCAACTCGTTCGCCCACGCCCACACGCCGATCCTGTACACGGTCTGGCGTACCTTCAACGGGCTGGTGCTCGGCACGGCCCTCGGTGCCGTCTTCGTCGTCGTCGCGCAGTTTGTCCTCCGCCGGTGGGCGGGATGGGTCCCGCAGACGGCCGCAGCACGCGACGGTCCGCCGTATGGAGGTGAACCCGCGCAGACGGCCCCGACGTCCGACAGCCAGCGTCCGGGCTCCGTCGCGCTGTCCGGCCGCCGGCTGCCCACTGCCGCTCCGCCACGGTCCCCCGGCGCCGATTGAGCGTTGCGCATCGCCGTCTTGGGCTACTACGGGTTCGGCAACCTCGGAGACGAGGCCGTGCTGTGGGCGATGCGGACGCACCTGGCCGAGCGTCTGCCGAACGCGAAGCTGTGCGTCCTCTCCGGGGATCCCGAGGGCACACAGGCGATGCACGGCGTGGACGCGGTCCATCGGGGCGACCTCCGCGCCGTCGCCAAGGCGTTTCGGTCGGCCGATCTGGTATGCAGCGGAGGTGGCAGCCTCTTTCAGGACGTGACGTCGTGGCGCAGCCCGGTGGTGTACGCGGCACTGCACGAGCTGAGCAGGCTTGCCCGGCACACGCTCGTGTACGCGCAGGGCGTGGGGCCGCTGCGACGCCCGCTCAGCCGCTGGCTCACGCGGCGGGCGATGGACGCGGCGGAGCGGATCACGCTGCGCGATGGGGACTCCGCCGCCCTGCTGCGGCGGCTGGGCATCCGTCGGCCCATCGAGGTCACCTGCGATCCGGTCTTCGGCCTCCAGGCGCCGTCGCGCGGGCCCGAACCCCGTACCCTGCTCATCGGCGTCTCGGTCCGGTCCTGGCCCGGGGTGTGGCTGGGGCCGCTGGCCCGGGGACTGCAGGAGGCGCAGCGCCAAACGGGCGCGAGGGTGAAGGTGGTCTGCCTGCACCCACGCGCCGACCTCGAGGTCTCGCGGCAGCTCGTCGAGCGCCTGGAGCCGGCAGACCTCGTGGTCCCCGGAGGTCCGGCGGAGGCACTTGAGGCGATGGACGACGTCACCCTGCTGGTGGGGATGCGGCTGCACGCGCTGATCCTGGCCGCCGTGTGTGGGAGGCCGTTCGTGGCGCTGGCCTACGACCCGAAGGTAACCGTGCTCGCCCGGACGCTGGGCGCACCGGTCCTGCCGCCGGACGAGGGTCTGACCGGCGAGGCCGTGTCGAGGGCGGTGGTCTCGGTGTGGCGGGATCCGGAGGCCGCGCCACGCACCGCGGCGCAGGCCGCGCGCATGCGCCCACTCGCGCGCCGTCCGGCCGAGGTCGCCGCGGAGTTGCTGGGGGTGTGAGCGCGTGCGGGTGTCGGGAGCCGAAGGGAGTGGCGGCGCGCGGAACGACCGCGTGAGGATCCTGGGCGTGCCGTTCGACCCCGTCGACCTCCCCACTGCGGTCCGGTACGTCGCCGACCTCGCCGAGGACGGCAGACCGCATCTGATCGTGACGGCCAACCCCGAGGCGGTGATGGCCGCTCGGAAAGATCCGGAACTGGCCGCGGCCATCCGCGGCGCCGACCTGGTGGTCGCCGACGGCATCGGTGTCGTGTGGGCGGCCCGCCGCTTGGGCCGACCTCTGCCGGGTCGGGTGGCGGGAGTCGACCTGATGCTCGGCCTCTGCGCGTGGGCAGAGCGGGCCGGTCGGTCGGTCTTCCTGTTGGGGGGTGTGCCGGGAGTGACCGAGGCCGCCGCGCGGTCCCTCGCCGCCCGCTACCCAGGGTTGCGCATTGCAGGCACCCGGGACGGATACCGGAGTCTACGGGCCGCCGACGCCGTCGAGCAGATCGCCGCTTCGAGCGCCGACCTGCTGTTCGCCGGGCTGGGGATGCCGCTGCAGGAGAAGTGGTTGGCACGCCACCTGGATCGGCTGAACGTGCGCGTGGCCATGGGTGTGGGTGGCAGCCTCGACGTGCTCGCGGGGCGCGTCCGGCGCGCCCCACGCTGGCTGCGAAGGCTGCACCTGGAGTGGCTGTACAGGCTTTTGCGTCAGCCGTCCCGCTGGCGCCGGCAGACGGCCCTGTTGGCGTTTGCGTGGGCGATCCTGGTGCGGCGGTGCTGAAGGCAGGGGATCAACTGCGCGAGGAGGAAGACTCTTCGCGCGACGCATGCGCCGGCGAGGGGGCCGGGATGGCCGACGTGCTGAGGGTGTCCGCCGATTCCAATCCCAAGGCCGTCGCCGGCGCGCTGGCGGCGCTGCTGCGGGAGCAGGGGTCTGCGGAGTTGCAGGCGATCGGGGCGGGCGCCGTCAACCAGGCCGTGAAGGCGATCGCGATCGCGCGCGGCTTCGTCGCCCCCAACGGCATCGACTTGGTGGTGATCCCCGCGTTCGCGAGAGTCGAGATCGACGGGGAGGAGCGTACTGCCATCCGGTTCGTGGTGGAGGCGCGGTGAGCGACGGTCCGTGCCCACGTGCCGTCGGAGGAGGTTGACCGAGGGGTGAGGCGATGCAGTACGGACCGCTGAAGATCTTCTCCGGAACCGGCAACCGCCCGCTGACCCAGGAGATCGCCGAGTGTCTGGAGGTCGAGCTCGGCCAGGTGCGCATCGAGCGGTTCGCCGATGGGGAGATCTACGTGCGGTACGAGGAGAACGTGCGCGGGGTCGACGCGTTCGTCGTGCAGCCCCTCTGTCATCCGGTAAACGAGAACCTCATGGAACTGCTGATCATGCTCGATGCCGCTCGCCGGGCATCGGCCGGACGCATCACCGCGGTGATCCCCTACTACGGATACGCGCAGAAGGACAAGAAGGATGCGCCGCGCGAGCCGATCACCGGCCGGTTGGTGGCCGACATGCTGATCACCGCCGGCGCGAACCGTGTCCTCACCGTCGACCTGCACGCGGGCCAGATCGAGGGATTCTTCAGCATCCCGGTCGACCACCTAAGGGCGATGCCGCTGTTCGCCGACTACCTCCGCCACAAGGGCCTCCGGGACGCGGTGGTGGTCGCCGCGGACGCCGGCGCGGTCAAGCGCAGCAAGGAGCTCGCGGACCGGTTGAACCTTCCGCTGGCCATCATTTTCCAGAGGCGGATCGGCAAGGACCAGAAGGAACCCGTCGAGATCGTTGGGACCGTGGAAGGCAAGACGCCGGTCATCGGCATCGAGGACCGGATCAGCACCGCCGGCACACTGTACAACGCCGTCGACATCCTCATGGCGCACGGGGCCCGGCCCGAGGTGTACATCTGCGCCACGCACGCGGCGTTCGCCGGAGCGGCGCTCGAGCGCCTGCAGCGAGAGGAGATTCGGGAGGTCATCGTCACCAATACGATCCCGCCGCCGGCCGGGCTGCCCGAGAAGGTCACCATCCTGTCGGTCGCGCCGCTGCTGGGGGAGGCCATCCGCCGGATCCACGGTGACCAGTCCGTGAGCGCGCTGTTCACGTAGCGTCGACGCCCCACCATGTCCACGACCGTGCGCACCCGGATCCCGCCGTCGCCCACCGGTTACATCCACGTGGGCAACGCCTGGGCCGCGTTCTTCAACTGGCTGTATGCGCGCCGACACGGTGGGCAGGTCGTGCTGCGGATCGAGGATACCGACCGGACGCGGTCGCGCCCGGAGTTCGAGCAGGCGATCTACGAGGACCTGCGGTGGCTGGGCATCGACTGGGACGAGGGGCCGGACGTGGGCGGCCCGAACGGACCGTACCGACAGACCGAACGCACCGATCTGTACCGACAGACCGCCGAAGAACTCGTGCGACGCGGTGCCGCCTACCCATGCTACTGCACCCCGGAGGAGATCGATGCCGACCGCGAACGGGCGCAGGCGGAGCATCGCCCGTACCGGTACTCGGGCCGCTGCCGTGACCTGTCGGCGGCGGAGGTCGCCGCGCTCGAGGCCGCCGGCCGGCGTCCGGCATTGCGGTTCAACACGGAGCGGTTCCGGGATCCCGCGCTGACGGCGCCGGATGGTTGGCTGCAAGCGCGGCGCCACGACGGCGAGGCCAAGATCTGCGTCGTGGTGCACGACCTGATCCGGGGGGAGGTCCTGTTCCATCTCGACGACATCGACGACTTCATCATCGTGCGCTCGGACGGCAGCGCCCTGTACAACTTCGCCAACGTCACCGACGACCACGGGATGGCGATCACCCACATCATGCGCGGGCTTGAGCACCTGTCGAACACCCCGCGCCAGCTCTTGATGTACCATGCGGCCGGTTGGGATCCGCCGCAGTTTGCCCACCTTCCCGTGCTGCTGGGACCCGACCGCAAGAAGCTCAGCAAGCGGCACGGCGATACGGCGTTGCGCGACTACCGCGACGAGCTGTACCTGCCCGAGGCCATGCGCAACTTCTTCGCGCTCATGGGCTGGTACCCGGAGGACGGGCGAGAGATCTTCAGCACCGAGGAGTTGGTGGCGCGCTTCGACATCGCGCAGGTGGGGCGGGCCTCGCCGATCTTCGACCGCCAAAAGCTGGTATGGATGAACGGCGAGTACATGCGCCGGGCCATGCGCGACGATCCGGAGCGGGTCGTCGACCTGGTCACCGGCTACCTGGTGCGCCGGAGCCTGCTCACCGAGCCGGTGGGCCCCGAGGTGCGGGACTACGTGCGCCGGGTGGTCGAAGTCCTCGGCGAGCGTCTGAAGACCGGGGAGGATGTGGTGACCTACGGCGACTTCTTCTTCCTAGAGCGACCCCGCTACGACGAGGCAGCCGTCACCAAGTACCTCCGGCAGCCGGGTGCCGGACAGGTGCTGCGGGAGGCCTCGGAGCAGCTGGGGGCGGCGGATCCGTTTGCGGCTGCTCACATCGAGCGCGTGCTGCGGGCGCTGGCAAGCGAACGGGATCTGGAGATGCGTGCAATCGTCCATCCGCTGCGGGTGGCGCTCACGGGCAAGACTGTGGGGCCCGGCCTGTTCGAACTGATCGAGGTCCTCGGCAAGGACCGGGTCGTTCGGCGCCTGGCCGACGCGCAGGCGTTGGCCGGCGGCGCCGCATAGAGCGTGGCAGCGGTTTGACAGGGTCGGCGCGGTCCGCCAAGATAGGGGGTGTGGCCCCACGGGCAACCGTGGGGCTTGTTTTGGGGGATCGTCTAGCGGTAGGACGACGGGCTCTGGACCCGTTAGCGGGGGTTCGAATCCTCCTCCCCCAGCCAGTGAGGACGACGGTCGGGGAGGCCCGGTGTGTGGGGCCCACCGACCACTGCGGTGCATGGCCCCATCGTCTAGAGGCCTAGGACACCACCCTCTCAAGGTGGAGACGGGGATTCGAATTCCCCTGGGGCCACCAACGGCCGTGGGCGGTGAACGGTGAACGGCGCCGCGGATCGCTCCGGTCGGTTCGATCCCCAGATGAGTTCGGTGGGTTTTATCGGTTTGGGCATCATGGGCAAGCCGATGGCCCGCAACCTCCTGCGCGCGGGGTATCGGCTGACGGTGCACAGCCGTAGCCGTCCGCCGGTGGACGAACTGGTGGCCGCGGGGGCTGCGGCTGCGAGTGCCCCCGTGGAGGTCGCACAGGCCAGCGACGTGGTGATCACGATGCTGCCCGATACGCCCGACGTCGAGCAGGTCCTGTTCGGCCCGGGCGGTGTGGAGGAGGGGCTGCGGACGGGCGGCGTGGTGATCGACATGAGCACGATTGCGCCCGGCGCGGCGCGCGCCTTCGCGCAACGACTGCGGGCTCGGGGCGTTCAGATGCTGGATGCGCCGGTCAGCGGGGGGCAAAGGGGCGCCGAGGAAGCGACGCTCTCGATCATGGTGGGCGGTGACGACCAGACGTTCGCTGCCTGCCAGCCGCTGTTCGAAGCGATGGGCAGGAACATCGTCCACGTCGGTCCCAACGGCGCCGGGCAGGTGTGCAAGGCAGCCAACCAGATCGTCGTGGCCCTTACCGTGCAAGCCGTCGCCGAAGCCCTGACGCTGGCGCGGCGCAGCGGGGTCGACCCCGCCCGGGTACGTCAGGCGCTGCTGGGGGGATTCGCTGCGAGCAGGGTCCTGGAAGTCCACGGGCAGCGGATGCTTGACCGCCTCTACGAACCCGGTTTTCGCAGTCGGCTGCACCGCAAGGACCTGGCCATCGCCCTCGCCGCAGGCCGGGATGCGGGCGTGCCGTTGCCGGCGACGGCGTTGGTGGGCGAACTGATGGCGGCGCTTGTGGCAACCGGCCGCGGCGAGGCGGACTCGTCGGCCCTCGCCCTGCTGCTGGAGGAACTGTCCGGTGAAACCCGGTCTTTAGGGAGGGAACGGGACGTCGGCGGGCGTACTCTGGACAACGAAGCAGACCGAGGGGGGTGAGAAGCAGCATGTCAGAACCGAAGAAGGCACCAGCACCGGTCGACGGGGGCGGCGCCGAACAAGGGCGGATCTCCCGACGGGATTTCCTCAAGCGCGCCGCCGCCGCGACGGCGGTCGCCAGCATGCCGTACTTTTACGTGCCGAAGTACGCCATGGCGCAGCAGCGGACGCTGCGCATCGGCACGTGGAGCCACTTCGTGCCGGCCTACGACGAGTGGTTCGATCCGTTCGCCCGCCGCTGGGGTGAGAGCAAGGGCATCCAGGTGACCGTCGACCACATCTCATTCGCCGACGTCGTGCCGCGGGCCAACGCGGAGGTCGCCGCGCAGCAGGGCCACGACCTGTTCTTCTTTCTGGCGCCGCCGGCGGCGTTCGAGCCGCACGTGCTCGATCTGGCCGACATCAACCGCGAGGCGGAGCGTCTGTACGGCCCGATGATGCCGTTCATCCGGCGCAGCACCTTCAACCGCAACACGAACAAGTGGTTCGGGTTCTCCGACAACTGGGTGCCGGATCCCGGCGACTATCTGAAGAGCGTCTGGACCGCGGTCGGATACCCCAACGGTCCGGCGACCTGGAACGATCTGCTGGTGGGCGGCAACCGGATCAAGCAGCGGTTCCCGGAGATCCAGATCCCCATCGGGATCGGGTACTCCCAGGACATCGACTCGAACATGGCCGTGCGGGCGATCCTGTGGTCGTTCGGTGCCTCGGTGCAGGACGCCCAGGAGAACGTCGTGCTCAACAGCGAGCAGACGATCCGCGCACTCGAGTACGGTGTCCGCCTCTTCCGGGAAGTCATGAACCCTGCCGTGTTGAGCTGGAACGCCGCGTCGAACAACCAGGCCCTCAACGCGCGGCAGACCTCGTACATCCTGAACTCGATCTCGGCCTACCGCACCGCGCAGGACAACCGTCTGCCGGTCGCCGACGACATCCACTTCGTTCCCGCGCTGCGCGGTCCCGCGGCGCGGTGGGTGAGCGGCCACCTGACCGGCGTATGGGTCATCTGGCGGTTCGCCCGCAGCCCCGATGTCGCCAAGGAGTTCCTGCTCCACCTGCTGGAGAACTACCGCAGCGCCGTGCTGGCGAGCAAGCTGTACAACTTCCCGTCGTTCATGGGATCGGTGGCGGACCGGCGCGTGCCGGTTGCCGAAAAGCCCGCGGAGGGACGCCGCTGGATCCGCGCCGCGTGCATCCGCGATCCGTTCGGGTCGAATCCGCCCGACAAGCTGCGGCCGATCGCGGACGCGGAGGAGTGGACGACCAACGTTGGTCACCCCGGTCCGGCCAACCCGGCCATCGGCGAGATCTTCGATACCTACGTGATCACCGACATGTTCGCCAAGGCGGCGACCGGACAGCTGACGCCGCGGCAGGCGCTGGACGAGGCGAATCGGCGCTGCCGCGAGATCTTCACGAAGTGGCGCCGTCAGGGGCTCGTCGGCGGAGGAGGGGGAGACCGCTAGCGGCCGGCGCACGAACGGAACGCCGGGGGTCGGGGGCCGCCGGGCCCTCGCCCCCGGCGCAGTGTGAGGAAACTGCTATGGGCTACGTGGAAACCCGGTCTCTGCACAAGCACTTCGGCGAGGTGCGTGCCGTCGACGGCGTGGATCTTTCGGTGGGCGAGGGCGAGCTGTTGGTCCTGCTCGGACCCTCGGGGTGCGGAAAGACGACCCTGATGCGGATGATCGCCGGCCTCGAGACGCCGACGGCCGGGGAGATCTACATCGGCGGCCAGCGCGTCGACGAGGACGTGCCGCCCCGGGCACGCGGCATCGCCATGGTGTTCCAGAGCTACGCGCTGTACCCGCACAAGACCGCTTTCGAGAACATCGCCTTCCCGCTGGAAGCGCTGCGCACAGAACGGCCGACGATCCGCCAGCGGGTGGAGTGGGCCGCCGGACTGTTCGGCATCGGCCATTTGCTCGGGCGCCGGCCGCGCCAGCTGTCCGGTGGGGAGCGGCAGCGCGTGGCGCTGGCGCGGGCGGTGGTGCGAGACCCGCGCGTGTTCCTGCTCGACGAGCCGCTCAGCAACCTCGACGCAAAACTGCGCGCGGTCGCCCGGTTCGAGCTCAAGCAGCTACAGCGGCAACTGGGGACCACCACGATCTACGTGACCCACGACCAGGTGGAAGCCATGGGACTGGGGGACCGGATCGCGGTGATGGAGCAGGGGCGCGTCCGGCAGATCGGGACGCCGCAGGAAGTCTACGACAACCCGGCCGACACGTTCGTCGCAACGTTTCTGGGATCGCCGCCGATGAACCTCGTCGAGCACGACGAGCAGACGATCTACGGCTTCCGGCCCGAGAACTTCCTCCCGAGGAACGCCTTCGGCTCCAACGACGACCTGGTCGTGTACCGGTTCCGCGTCCGAGAGGTGGAACACCTGGGCTCCGACCGGTTGATCTACGGCTACCTGGAGGAAGAGCGGAGGACCGACCAGCCGGTCATCTCGGCGGTGCCGGTCACGATCACGACGCCGATCGCCGAGGGGGAAGTGTACGAGTTCGCCCTGCGCTCACGGGATCTGCGCCGATTCGACGCGCGGACAGGGCTCGCACGCAATGGCGCTGCGTAGGGAGGCCGCGGTTGCGCCCGCGGCGCCCGGACTGGTTCGGCGGACGATCGCCGACCGCGAGGCGGTGCTCGCCCCGCTCATGCTGGGGCCGGCGCTGGCCTATGTCATCCTGCTGGTCGCCGTGCCGTTCGCCCTCGCCATCCTCCTCAGCTTTTCGGCCGCGACCGCCGGAAGCCTGGACCTGCGCTGGGTGGGATTCCGGAACTTCGAGACCCTGCTCGGAGACCCGCTGTTCCGCCGCGCCCTCGCCAACACGTTGCGGTTCGTGGTCGTCTCGCAGCTGCTGGTCATGGTGCTGGCGGTGACGGCAGCCCACGTGCTGGATGCGGCCTTCTTCGGCAAGCGCGTCGTCCGGTCGCTGCTGCTCCTGCCTTGGGCGGCACCGGTCGCCCTCGCGTCGATGGCGTGGGTGTGGATCTTCGATTCCACGTTCAGCGTGATCAACTGGACCCTCAAGGTCGCGGGCCTGCTGCCGGGCTGGCTGTACTGGTTCGGAGAACCGGCACTTGCGACTGCGGCGATCATCATTGTCCACGTGTGGCGGATGTTTCCGTTCGCGACCGTGATCGTGCTCGCCGGGATGACCGCGATCCCGCAGGACGTCCGCGAGGCGGCCGTGGTGGACGGAGCGGGGTTCTTCCGGCGCCTGTTCCAAGTGAACCTCCCGCTGCTGCTGCCGGTCGTGACGGTCGCGGTGCTGTTCGGGATGGTGTTCACGGCCACGGACTTCAGCGTCGTGTGGCTGCTGACCCGGGGCGGCCCGTACAACCAGACGCACGTGCTGTCCACGCTGGCGTTCCAGCGCGGCATCCTCGGCGCGAACCTCGGGGAGGGGGCAGCGGTCGCGCTGTTCTTGCTCCCGCTGCTGCTCGTGCTGGCCGTCGTGATGCTGCGGGTGGCACGGCGCGCGGAGGTGGGCGTATGACACTGCGGCGCCTGACGCGCGTCCTGCGGCGATTGGCGCTGTACGTGGGGGCCCTGGCGTTCACGGTATTCGCGGTCTTTCCCTTCTACTGGATGCTGCTGACGTCGTTCAAACAGAACCGCGACCTGTACGTGGGAGCGACGAATCTGAGCCACGTCCCGTGGATCTTCAATGACCCTCCCACGCTCGACCACGTGCGGCTGCTGTTTACGGGAACCCCCTACCTCACGTGGGTGAAGAACACCGCCTTCGTGGGCGGGGTCGTGGTGCTGATCACGCTGCTGGCCGCCGTACCGGCCGGCTACAGCCTGGCCCGGCTGACAGGGCGCTGGGGGGAACGGCTGGGGATCGGCATCTTCTTGACCTACCTGATCCCACCGACACTGCTGTTCATCCCGTTCGCGCGGGTGATCTCCGTGCTGGGACTGCAGAACAACCTCTGGGCGCTCGTGCTGATCTATCCGACGTTCACGATTCCGTTCTGCACGTGGCTGATGATGGGGTTCTTCCGGTCGGTGCCGCGGGACATCGAGGAGCAGGCGATGATCGACGGCTACAGCCGGCTGAGCGTGATCCGGAAGGTTGTGCTGCCGCTGGCCGTCCCAGGGCTGCTGACCGTGGTGATCTTCGCGTTCACGTTGGTCATGCAAGAGTTCATCTACGCTCTGACCTTCATCAGCCAGGTCCAGAAGATGACAGTGAGCCTGGGCGTTCCGGTGGCCCTGGTGCGCGGCGACGTCTTCTATTGGGGGTCGCTGATGGCCGCGTGCCTGATCACCAGCCTGCCGATCGCGATCGTGTACAGTTCCTTCATCGACCGCTTCATCGCCGGCCTCACCGGGGGGGCGCTCAAGGGATGAAGGCCGCCCGCAGATCGATTGTCACACGCATGTGAAGCCCGCGGTTTGACCCCTTCCCGGGCCTCGGTTTAGCATCGTGGCGAGCCGGGAATCCCCCTCGGCGTTCTGGGATCGTAGATGGCGTAGCCCCGCGACGGGAGGAAACCGAATGCCGCATCCCACCGAGGTGTACGCGCAGGCCGCCGCGACTCTTCGTCGGGTCCTGTTCGAGATCAAGAAGGTGATCGTCGGCCAGGATCTGATGCTCGAACGGATCCTCGTCGCCCTGCTCGCCCGCGGCCACGTGCTGATCGAAGGCGTTCCCGGGCTGGCCAAGACGATGGCGATCAAGACCACCGCACACACCGTCGGCGGGGAGTTCAAACGGATCCAGTTCACGCCGGACCTCGTGCCCGCCGACCTGATCGGCACAAGGCTGTACAACCAGCAGAAGGCCACGTTTGAGACCGAACTGGGACCGATCTTCGCCAACCTGGTGCTCGCCGACGAGATCAACCGTGCGCCGGCCAAAGTGCAGTCGGCGCTGCTGGAGGCGATGCAGGAGCGGCAGGTGACGATCGGCAAGAACACGTTCCCGCTGCCGGAGCCGTTCTTGGTCCTGGCGACGCAGAACCCGATCGAGAGTGAGGGGACGTATCCGCTGCCGGAAGCCCAGCTGGACCGGTTCATGTTCAAGGTGGTCATCGGATACCCGTCGGTGCACGAGGAGATCGAGGTGGTCGAGCGGATGAGCGCCGAGACGCTGCCCCGGGCCGAACGGGTCATCGAGGCGCGCGACCTTCTGGATCTGCAGAAGGTGGCCGACACTGTGTACGTCGCCCCGCGCGTGATGGAGTACGCGGTCGCCCTGGCAACCGCGACGCGCGATTTGGGCAGCGTCGGGCTGGCAGAGATGAGGCGCTACGTCTCCTTCGGAGCGAGCCCGCGCGCGCCCCTCAACCTCGTGCTGGGCGCCAAGGCGCTGGCGGTCCTGCGCGGCCGAGAGTACGCGCTGCCGGAGGACGTCCGGGATCTGGCCTACGAGGTGCTGCGGCACAGGCTGGTCCTGTCCTACGAGGCGCTCGCCGAGGAAGTGACGCCGGACCGGATCATCGAGAGGATTCTGGAGCGGGTGCCGCTCCCTCGAGTCCACATCGGAGACCCGCATGGAGACACCCGAGCAGATCTTGAGGCGCCTCGAGTTTAGGGTCGTCCGCCGTCTCGACGGATTCCTGTTCGGGGACTACACGGGGGTGTTCTACGGTCCCAGCCTGGACCTGGCCGAGGTGCGCGAGTACGTGCCCGGTGACGAGGTGCGCCGCATCGACTGGAACGTGACCGCTCGGACGGCGCGGCTGCATGTCCGGCAGTACCGCGAGGAGAAGGAGCTCACCGCCTGGCTGGTGGTGGATCTGTCGCCGTCGATGGCGTTCGGGACGCGGCGCGTGCTCAAGCGGGCCGTGGCCGCCGAGTTCTGCGGGACCGCAGCGTACATCGTGACGCGCCACGGCGACAAGGTCGGCGCGCTGTTCTTCCCCCAACCCCTGATGATCCCCCCGCGCACCGGACGCCGACAGGCGCTGCGGATCCTGCACGCCACAGACCAGCTGGCCGCCTCCCCGCCGGGCGAGCGGACGGATCTGGGTCGCGCGCTCGTGAACGTCGCGCGCATGCTGCGCCGGAGGTCGCTGGTGTTCTTGGTCTCTGACTTTTTGTCCGCCGAGGGCTGGGAGTCGCCGCTGCGGCAGGTGGCGCAGCGACACGACGTCGTCGCGGTGCGCGTCACGGATCCCGCCGAGCGCGAGCTGCCCGATGTGGGGGTCATGACCCTGCAGGACCCGGAGACCGGCGAGCAGGTGCGCGTGGACACGTCCGACGCGCGCGTGCGGGCCGCCTATCGCGAGCTCGTGACGACGCGCGACGATAGGTTGCGGCTGGCGTTCCGACAGGCCGGTGTGGACGTCCTGACGTTGTCCACCCACGAGTCGATCGTCGAACCGTTGGTCCGCTTCGTCGCGTACCGCAGGAGGAGACGGTGGAGTTCACCTGGCCGGTGATGCTGGTCGGGCTGGCGGTCGTCCCGCTGCTGCTCGTCGGCTACGGTGCGTTGCGCCGGTGGCAGGCGCAGGCGGCGACCGCGTTCGCCGACGCTCACCTGCTGCCCTACCTGCGGCAGGGCCCGCGCCTGCGCTTGCCACACCTCCCGTTCGCCTGCTACCTTTCCGCGATCGTCTTGCTGATACTCGCCTCCGCCAGGCCGGTGGCGGCCATCCCCGTTCCCACGAACCAGTCGGTGTTGATGCTCGCGATCGACACGAGCAAGAGCATGGTGGCCAACGACCTGACGCCCAGCCGTCTGGAGGTTGCGAAGACCACGGCCCGGGACCTCGTTCGGGCGATGCCACGGTCGGTGCGCGTCGGTCTGGTGGCGTTCAGCGACTACCCCCAGGTGCTCGTGCACCCAACGACGGAGCACCCGGACGTGTTGGACGCGATCGACCGGCTGCAGCCGGCTCAGGCGACGGCGGTCGGCTCGGCGATCCTGGCCGCGGTGCGGGCGATGCCGGGGCGCGAGCAGGCCGGAGAGGCGCTGTTGCAGCAGCAACGCGGCCAGCCGCCGACTGTGGTGCCTCCGTCGGCGCCCGAAGCGCTTCCGCCCGGCGCGGTCGTGGTCATCACCGACGGTGTGACAAACATCGGCGTCGACCCCCTGCAGGCGGCGCAGGTCGCGCACGAGTTTCGCGTGAAGGTCTACACCGTCGGGGTCGGAACACCCAGTGGCAGCGTTCAGTCAGTCGACAACCAGATGGTGTTCATTCCGTTCGATCCGACCGGGCTACAGCAGATCGCACAGATCACCGGCGGGCGCTACTTCTACCCTCCCTCGTCGGACGACCTGCGCGCGGTCGCCCGCGAACTCGGAAGGGCGTTCGCGTGGCAGCGGCAGAGGACGGAGGTGACCTCACTCGTCGCGGCGGCGGGCGGGGTTCTCATGCTGGCCGGTGGGGCGCTGTCGTTGGCGTGGTTTCGGAGAGTGCCGTGAGAGCCCCGGCATGCTGACGTTCAAGTGGCCTGCGATGCTGTGGGGCGTGTTGCTCGTCCCGTTGCTAGGAGCGCTGTACGTCACTCTGCTGCGCCGGCGCAACCCCCGCACGGTGTCCCACACCGACATCGCGTTCGTGGCGGCTGCCGCATCGCAGTCGCGGACGTGGAGAAGGCACCTTCCCGCCGCGGTCTTCGGCCTGTCGCTGCTGGCCCTGATCGTGGCGCTCGCCCGCCCCGTGGCGCCGCTGCCCGTCCCGGCGTCAAACGTGTACGTCGTGCTGTCGATCGACGTGAGCCGCAGCATGCTGGCCGAGGACGTCCCCCCCAACCGCATGGAAGCCACGAAGGCCGCGGCGCTGGAGTTCGTGCGGTCGATGCCCCGGGGGGCCCGCATCGGCCTGGTCACGTTCAGCTCCTACGCCACGCTTCTGGTGCCGCCGACGGATGACCACGAGCGCGTCATGCGCGCGATCGAGTCGCTGGCGACGGAGTTCGCGACGGCGATTGGGGACGGGCTGCTCGAGGCAGTGTGGGCCCTGCCCGGGCGGACGCGACCCGCGGATCTGTCGCAGCCGCCCCCGCCGCCCCAGGGCAGGCTGCCACCGGCCACCGTCGTGCTGATGTCGGACGGCCAGAGCAACCGCGGCGTGCTACCCAGCGACGCCGCACGGATCGCCCGCGACCAGCAGGTGAAAGTCTACACCGTTGGCGTCGGCACACCCGAGGGGACGTTCCTCAACCTCGGGGGCCGCATGATCTGGGTGCGGCTGGACGAAGAGACGCTCAAGGAGATCGCTGCGATCACCGACGGCACCTACTACCACGCCTCCTCCGCGTCGGAACTCCGGCGCGTCTACCGCACGTTGGGCCGGGTGATCGGGTGGGAGCGCAAGCCGACCGAGGTCTCTTCCGTCGCCGCCGCCGCTGCCGCCGTTTTGCTGGTCTGCGCGGTCGCGACGTCGATGCTCTGGGTGTACAGGTCGGCCTGATTCCCCCGTTTCGCCACCGTCCCTGCGCACGCTTCCGATGGCGTCGGGAGCCGTCTCCCGGCGGCGCCGGAGCCTGCCACGGGTCCCCGCAGAGCCAGGGCGGAGGCGGGACCGGCGACGTCGAAAGGCGGAGGGTAGGGAAGGAGGCCAGAACCCGGCGCGATGCGCGCGATGGTCCTGGATGAGCCGCGCCGACCGCTGCGGGCCGCCGACATACCACGCCCGAAGCCGGGGCCGCAGGACGTGGTGGTGCGGGTGACCGCCTGCGGGGTGTGCCGCACCGATCTGCACGTCGTCGACGGCGAGCTGCCCGATCCAAAGCTCCCGCTGGTTCCCGGACACCAGGTCGTTGGCACGGTGGTGGAGGTCGGATCCGGAGCGCAGCGGTTTCGAGTCGGGGATCGTGTCGGGATTCCCTGGCTGGGCTGGACGTGCGGTACCTGTCGATACTGCACCGGCGGTCGCGAAAACCTCTGCGGGCAGGCCCGGTTCACCGGATACCACGTCGACGGCGGCTACGCGGAGTATGCGGCGGCCGATGAGCGTTACACATTTCGGATTCCGGAGGGGTTCACAGACCTGGAGGCCGCGCCGCTGTTGTGCGCCGGAGTGATCGGGTACCGGGCACTGCGAGCGGCCGGCGACGCGGAACGCATCGGCCTGTACGGGTTTGGATCGTCGGCCCACTTCGTCGCTCAGGTCGCCCGCCACGAAGGCCGGCGGGTCTTCGCGTTCACCCGTCCCAACGACCGAGAAGGGCAGCAGGCCGCACTCGAACTGGGCGCGGAGTGGGCTGGCAGCTCGGACGAAGCGCCCCCCACCGAACTGGACGCGGCGATCCTCTTCGCGCCGGTCGGCGCCCTCGTTCCGGTCGCCCTGCGGGCAGTGGAGCGCGGTGGCGTCGTGGTGTGCGCGGGGATCCACATGAGCGGCATCCCGCCAATGCCCTACGCGCTGCTGTGGGGAGAACGCGTCGTGCGATCGGTCGCCAACCTGACGCGTGCCGACGGTGAGGCCTTCCTGGCGCTGGCCGGGCGCATCCCCGTCCGCAGCCGAGTGCAAGCGTTTCCGCTCGACGCGGCGAACGACGCGCTGGAGGCCTTGCGGGCCGGAAGGCTGCGCGGGGCGGCGGTGCTCGTGATGCCGGGTCCGGGGTGACGACAGTGCGCTGCGATCCATGAATCGTGTTCGATCCACCACTTGTGGAGGTTCCGATGCTGCACCGCAGGGAGATCGACCGACTCATCGAGCAGGATCGGCGGGACGTGCTCACGGTCTGCCTCGACACCGATCCGACGAAGCCCGAAAACCAGCGCGCGGAGCCTGCGTACCGGATCTGGTTGCGCCAAGCGTTGGGGGCCGTTCTCGACCGGCTGCCCAGGGAGAAGCGCCGCGAGTTCAGCCAGCTCGCCCAGCGGGTCGAGGCACACATCCGTGACGGACGGTCGCTGGGTCGTGGGATCGCGCTGTACGCCGCCGCGGACCTGTGGAAGGAGTACGTGCTGCCGGTGCCCGTCGCGAACGTGGTGCGCGTCGGCCGGCCGGACGTGTGGCCGCTGCTGTGGGCAAGCCAGGAGTACCCGCGCCACGTGATCCTGACGGTCCATCGCGACCAGGCGCGGCTGCTGGTCGCCTACCTGGGGGATGCCGAGGTCGTCGAGGAAGAGGTGCTGGATCTGGACACGCACGACTGGCGCTTCAAGTCGGGGCGGCCGCCCTCGTTCACGAAGGGGCTGGGAACGGGCGCCAGCCGCGGGGCGCAGCGGGACACCTTCGACGCGAGGGTGGACGCGCACCTGCGGCGCTTTTGGGCGGGGGTCGCGCAGGCCACTGCCGCTGTGGTCGAAGAGGAGGGCGTCGACCGCCTCGTCATCGGGGGCCCGGAGGAGGCGGCCAACGCGACGCGCGACCTGCTTCCGGAGACGGTGCGCGGCCGGGTCGTCGCGGTCGTCCCGATCCCGCCGCAGGAGGAGTGGCCGCGAATCCGCCAGCGCGTGCTGGCCGTGGCGCGAGAGGCCGAAGCCCGCCGGGAGGCCGAAGTGGTCCGGTCGCTCCTGGAGGGGGAACCGGGGACGGCGGTGGTCGGGGTGGCCGGGACGCTGGCGGCGTTGAACCGGCGCCAGGTGGCGACAGTCGTCGCGGATCGGGACCTGGGGGGCGAGATCTGGCAGTGCGACGAGTGCGGCTACGCCACCGGTGAGCGCGCAGAGTCCTGCCCGGTCTGCGAGGGCGCCATGAGCGCACTGTCGCCCACACAGGCGCTGCCGTTGCTGGCTTACCACAACCGCGCCCGGATCGAGGTCGTCGACGGGGAGGGGAGGCTGCGGCCGTACGGAGGCCTGGGCGCCCTGCTGCGCTACGAGGTCCGACCTGCCTCATGATTTCAGGCGCCGGCACGGCCTGGGTGATCCGGGTCGGGGCCACCGGTGTGGGCGGCGGATTGCCCGGGCCGGTACAGGTTGCGAGAATTGGCGTGGCGGGTGGTGAAGCATGTTGTTGGCCAGCCGAGAGATCCCCGTCGAGGTGCACGGACACGGTCGATTCGTCGACCGCCGGTCGGACTTCCTCCCGGCCTATCTGCGCACCTACGAGGAGGGCCGGCTGCGCGACAAGGTCGAAGACGCGCTGGAGGCGCTGGGGGACTGCACCCTGTGTCCCCGCGACTGCCACGTCAACCGCCTGGACAACCGTTTCGCCGTATGCAAGACCGGCCGTTACGCGCGCGTCTCTTCCTTCTTCCCCCACTTCGGCGAGGAAGACGTGCTCCGCGGATGGCGGGGTTCGGGCACGATCTTCTTCGCGTGGTGCAATCTCCGCTGCCAGTTCTGTCAGAACTTCGAGACCAGCCAGATCGGCGAGGGAGAAGACCTCTCGCCCAAGCAACTGGCGGCGATGATGCTGCACCTGCAGCAGATCGGGTGCCACAACATCAACTTTGTGACTCCCGAGCACGTCGTTCCGCAGATCCTGGAAGCTTTGCCGTACGCGATCGAGGGCGGGCTGCGACTCCCGCTCGTCTACAACACGAGCGCCTACGACAGCCTGCACAGCATCGCCTTGATGGACGGCGTGGTCGACGTCTACATGCCGGACTTCAAGCTGTGGCACCGGGAGCACGCCCGCAAGTACCTGCTGGCGCCCAACTACCCCGACGTCGCCCGCGAGGTGATCCGGGCGATGCACGAGCAGGTGGGGCCGCTGCGGGTGGACGAGGACGGACTGGCGCTGCGCGGGCTGATCGTCCGCCACCTCGTCATGCCCGGCCTGTTGGACGACACGCGTGAGATCTTGAACTGGATCGCCGGTCTGTCCGTCGACACGTACGTGAACGTCATGGATCAGTACTATCCGGCGTGGAAGGCGAAGACCGAGCCCAAGCTCGCCCAGATCAACCGGCGGCTGTACCCGCAGGAGTTCGAACAGGCCCTGCGCTTCGCACGCCAGGCCGGGCTGTGGCGCCTGGATGCGCGGTGGCGCCGGCTCGACCGCGTCCTGTGGGCCTGAGTCCTGCCGGCCGCGGTCGGGATGCGGTGCCGGCTGGTTTGCTGCCTCCGTGGGGCAAACACTGCGGGGGGTCGCCGATCGGACCCGAACCAGGCCCTCGCCGGCACGGAAAAAAGACAGCAGTCGTGGCGCGCCCGGAGGGATTCGAACCCCCGACCCGCTGCTTAGAAGGCAGCCGCTCTTTCCCCTGAGCTACGGGCGCCGGTCAAACCCCACTATACCGATGGCTCCGCGGATTGCATACCGGTTCCGCCAGTCCAGGAAAGCAACCGGAAGGTCGCCCAGATCATGCAGAACGCCTCGGATCTCATGATCTACGGGGGTTACCGGGCCTTGCGGTCGGCATCGAAGTTGCAGGAAACCCTTGGTGAGGGGCTTTGCCGTCCGATCGCGCTCTGATCGTCGGTGCCGGAGCAGCGGGGACCATCCCGGCTGTGCGAAGCTGTGTGCGGGCGCGCGAACTAGGGGCGCTTGCATTGCTCGTGGGCCCACCGCCGGCTCAGAACGACGAAGTTTTGTTCGGCTACTACGAACAGGTCGCCCGCGCAGTCGATGTTCCCATCGTGGTGCACGACTACCCACCGGCGACGGGTGTCGTGCGGCCGGTTGACATTGACCAAGCTCGTGCAGCTGACGAGAGAGAACCCCGCGCGGCTGTTCGGACTGTGGCCGCAGAAGGGAAGTTTGCGGCCTGGCGCGGATGCCAACTTGGTGCTCGTGGATCTTTCCGCGCAATCCGTGCACGATTCTTCCAAGCTTCAGACGAAGGCTCGAGGAACTACCTTGATCTACGACGGTATGCGGTTCCAGGGGCTGCCAGTTGCGACCTTCGTTCGTGGACGGGTGGTGATGCGCGGCGGAGAGGTCGTCGGACCTCCGGGCTGGGGGCGCTGGATCCGACCTAAAGTTCCTCACTTCCGCGTTCCTCCCGGGCGCCCGTGTCGGAGTCCACGCGTCTGCCCTGGGTTCCCCGTCGGAGGTCCAGTCCTCGCGACTCCTGCTGGGCCTCCACGGCTTGCACGAGGTGGTCTACGAGACGGTCGAGCACACCCAGCCCGAGCTGTGGAGAGGCGGCGCGCGGGTCGCCGAGGATCCCATTGGGCGTGACCGCCCGCAGGCCATCCCGAAACAGGGTGTCCACGTCGATGCGGCCGGTGAAGCCCGGTTCGATGCGGTCCGTGCGGACGAGGTCGGGCCGCAGCGCCATCATGACCGAGGTTTCGCAGGCATCGGCGTGGATCGCGTCCACGTCCTGCGGGGCACCTAGGGAAGCCGCGGCGTCGACCATGACGCGCATCATGTCGTGCAACCCCACGTCGCCGGCCACCGCGAGGATCCGGGCACCGTCGGGACCGAACTCCCGGCGGAGACGGTCCGCCGCTTCCTGCAGAGGTCGGAAGTTGCCGCCGTGCGAGGAGAGCAAGACGAACGTCCGGAACCCGTGGGGGACGAGGGATCGCACGTAGGAGGCGACCAGGTCCGAGAACACACCGGTGGGGACGGAGAGGCTGCCCGGGAAGGCCAGATGGTGGTCGGAGCAGCCGGGTCGGATCACCGGTGCCAGCAGAGCCCCCAGCCTTCGCGCGACACGCTCGCCCACCGCCTGCCCGATCAGCGCGTCGGTTGCCAGCGGCAGGTGTGGACCGTGCTGCTCGGTTGAGGCGGTCATGATCACCACGGTCCGGACACCCCGCGCCACGGCCTGCTGGATCTCGGGCCAGGTCATCTCCTCCAGGAGCACTGTGTCGGCCATGCTTCACCTCGCTCTCGCATGTCTTGGCGCGTTGGACGCGGTTCGGCCGCAGGTGCACGGCTTCGCATCGGCGCTACTCCATACTACCCCCCCGGCCCGGCGGACAGTGTCGCTTGACGCAGGTCCGCCGGCCTTCCATGATCGGAGCATCGGGGGGCTCGGTGCCGGTCCACGGTGCCGTGGGGATCGTGAGACTGACATGCGGCAACGGGGCCTTAGCGCGGTCGAGGTCCTGCTGGCGCTGCTCATCCTCGGGGCGCTGGCGTTCCTGCTTACCAGTGGTCAGTTCGGGCCGCGCCGCGAGGTCGAGACCCGCCGGACGGTGGCCCGCAGCGCCTACGACCAGGAAGCCTTCGCCCGATTCACGCTGATCCGGACGCAGGCAGCCGCCTACCTGCCCGGCCACGGCGGCCTGTTCACCTGGCTGGGCCCGCAGGACCTGGACCTCAGCCCGACCCCCCATTGGACCTTTTCGCTGCGAAGGGTCAGCGCGTTGGAGATCGCGGTCATCGCGCACGGCCGTACGGACAACCAGGGCCGCCGCTGGCGGCTTTCGATCCGCAGCGACGGCAGCGCCACCACCATGTTGGAGGAGCCGTAGGAAGTCTGTGGCCGGTGGTCACCGCCCGCTGGTATACTGCTCTGTGCGCGGTGGCCGTAGCTCAAAGGTAGAGCACCAGACTGTGGCTCTGGGGGCTGCGGGTTCGAGTCCCGTCGGCCACCCCATCCTGTCATGTGGCGGCCCGCGGCGGGGGCGATTCAGGTTGACGGAAAACCGACGGGGTTCCCGGCTCCGGGAACCCCGTCGGCTTGCGAGGCAGGCCCGAGTCTAGAAGTCCTCGTCCATACCGGGCGTGGGCGGGGTCGTGGCCTTCTTTTTCTCCTTCTTCTCCACGACCAGCGCCTCCGTCGTGAGCAGCAGCCCGGCGACGGAAGCCGCATTCTGCAGGGCCAGCCGCGTGACCTTGGTCGCGTCGACCACGCCCGCCTTCACCAGGTCGGTGAACTCGCCCGTGAGCACGTTGAGGCCGAAGTTCTTATGCTTGGACTCCTTAACGCGCTCGACGACCAGCGAGCCCTCCATGCCGGCGTTGGCCGCGAGCTGGCGCAGCGGCTCCTCGAGCGCGCGGCGCACCAGGGCCACGCCGACCGCCTCGTCCCCCTCGGCCTTCACCTTGTCGAGGGCGGGGATGCAACGGATCAACGCCACCCCGCCGCCCGGCACGATGCCCTCCTCAACCGCGGCCTTCGTGGTGTTGAGGGCGTCCTCGAAGCGGTGCTTCTTTTCCTTGAGCTCCGTCTCGGTCGCCGCGCCCACCTTCACCTGGGCCACGCCGCCGCTGAGCTTCGCCAGACGCTCCTGCAGCTTCTCGCGGTCGTAGTCGGAGGTCGTGTCCTCGATCTCCTTCTTGATCTGAGCGATGCGGCCCTGGATGTCCTTAGAGTCGCCCTTGCCGCCGACGATCGTCGTGTCGTCCTTGGTGACACGGACCTTGTCGGCGCGACCCAGCATCTCGGGCTCAACGTTCTCGAGCTTGATGCCGATGTCGTCACTGATCACCTTGCCGCCGGTGAGGACTGCCATGTCCTGCAGCATCGCCTTGCGGCGGTCGCCGTATCCCGGCGCCTTGACCGCGACGCTGTGGAGCACCCCGCGCAGCTTGTTGACGACGAGGGTGGCCAGGGCCTCGCCCTCGACATCCTCGGCGATCACGACCAGGGGCTTGCCGAACCGGATGACCTTCTCCATCACGGGGACGATGTCGCGGGCGGCGCTGATCTTCTTCTCAGTGAGCAAGATGAACGGCTCCTCAAGGACCGCCTCCATCTTGTCGGGGTCGGTGATGAAGTACGGCGAGATGTAGCCCCGGTCGAACTGCATGCCCTCCACGACCTCGGTGGTCGTGTCGATGCCCTTGCTCTCCTCAATGGTGATCACGCCGTCCTTGCCGACTTTGTCCATCGCGTCGGCGATGATCTCACCGATCGCGGGGTCGTTGGCGGCGATGCCGGCCACGTGGGCGATGTCCTCGCGGCCCTCCACCGGCTGGCTGATCTTCTTGAGCTCTTCGACCGCGGCCTCGACGGCCTTGTCGATCCCCCGCTTGATGAGCATCGGGTTGCTGCCCGCGGCGACGTTCTTCAGTCCCTCGCGGACCATCGCCCAGGCCAGCACGGTCGCGGTCGTCGTCCCGTCGCCCGCCAGGTCGTTGGTCTTGCTCGCCACCTCGCGGACGAGCTGGGCGCCCATGTTCTCGTAGGGATCGGCGAGGTCGATCTCCTTGGCGACGGTGACGCCGTCTTTGGTGATGGTGGGAGAGCCCCACTTCTTTTCCAGAACCACATTGCGACCCTTCGGACCAAGCGTGACCCGGACCGCGGAGGCGACCTTCTCGACGCCACGCTCCAGTGCCCGCCTGGCCGCCTCGTCGTAGAGCAGCAGCTTTGCCGGCATCCGTTCTCGACCTCCTTGTGTAGGGTGTGAGGATTCGGACGTCTAGCACTCTGGGGAAGAGAGTGCTAATCCACCGTCTATTGTTCCAAGTCCGGGCGCGCCGATCAAGGGGGTCTTGGGAGGGCCGGGCGACCAGACCCACGACCCCGCCGGAGCTTCGGTCCGGCCCGGCGGCCGCGTTGTGACCGCGTGCGGCTGCTGATAGGCTGAGGGAGGATCGTGGGAGAGGGGATGGCGGCCCGTGGTCAGTCCCACAACCCGGCAGGGGCGATCGCCGTCGCGGCCGTCGCCGTGGGGTTTCTGCTCGTGGTGCAGTTCCGTTCGATGCAGGCGGTCCGCCCGACGCCGGCGGTTCCGGTCCGCCGGGTGGAGGAAATGGCGGTGCTCGTCGCCCAGGCCGAGCAGGCGAGGGCGGTGCTGGAGGAGGAGGTGGCCCGCCTGCGGCATCGGCTGGCCGAGTACGAGCGCCTGACGGCGGAGGGCAAGGCGCTGACGGCCGCGCTGGCCGAGGAAGCGGCCCTGTACCGGGTGGTGCTCGGGCTGACCCCGGTGCGGGGACGGGGGATCGAGGTCACCGTGGAGGCGGGCCGCGCGGTGGGCGTCCCGCTGCCGGCGACGCTGGAGGCGAACGACCTCGCGGGGATCGCCAACGAGTTGTGGGCTGCGGGCGCCGAGGCGATCGCGATCGGCGACCGGAGGGTGCTGGCGAGGTCGGCCTTCCGACAGTCCGGCCCGCGCATTGTGGTGGACGGCGCGCCGCTGCGTCCGCCCTATGTCATCCGAGCGATCGGGCCGGCCGACGAGATGGAGGCGGTCCTGCGGATCCGCGGCGGGTTCGTCGATGGGTTACGGGCGGTCGGCGTGACGGTGCGAGTGCAACGTCGGCAGGTGCTTCGTCTGCCCGCCTACACCGGGCCGCTTACATTCCGGTGGGCGGAACCGGTACCGTGAGGCGACTGCCGCCGTCGTCGTGTTGCCGTCCGTCCCGCGCGTTGCTACAATCGGCGCTGGGCCATTAGCTCAACTGGCAGAGCAGGGGACTCTTAATCCCAAGGTTGTAGGTTCGAGTCCTACATGGCCCACCATCGGGCAACGGTGGTCTGTGGTTGGTGAAGCGAAGACCCCGCGGGTACGCCCCAGCGGGGTTCGTCGTTTGGGAGGACGAAGCCAGGGTTACGCGGCAAAAGGGCCGCCCGCAGACGTTGGTTGCAAAGAAGGGCGCGCGGGCTCTTTGGGATCGCCGGAGGGGTGCGGGCCTGTGGGTGGCGGCAGCCGGGGCGGGCGTGGCGGAACGGCAGACGCGCGGGACTTAGGATCCCGTGGGGGCAACCCGTGGGGGTTCAAATCCCTCCGCCCGCACCAGGGGTGTCGACGACACCAGATCGGAGTGCGGTGTGCGCGTCCGGGAGCGAGGGTTGAATGGTGAAGGTGGAAGTGAGACGTGAGCCCGGCAGCCGTGCGGTCCTGGAGGTCGAGGTGCCGCACGACCGCGTCGACCGGGCGATCCAGGCCAGCTTTGCCCACCTCGGCCAGCGTGCGAAGATCCCCGGTTTCCGTCCGGGCAAGGCGCCGCGCGCGATCGTCGAGCGTTACGTCTCCCGGGAGGCGGTCTACGAGAGGGCCCTGGAGGCGTTGCTCTCCGAGGCGTACCCCGAGGCGTTGGAGGCGACGGGAATCCGTCCGGTTGCGCGGCCCCACATCGACGTCCAGGGGATCGTCGAAGGCGAGCCCCTGCGCTTCACCGCCACCGTCGAGGTGGAGCCCGACGTCCGGTTGGGTCCGTACCGGGATCTGCGCGTACCCCGCGAGCAGGCGGCCGTCTCGGAGGAGGACGTCGAACGGACGCTGGAGGCGCTGAGGCTGCGCTACGCGCAGCTCGTCCCCAAGGACGGCCCGGCGCAGGCCGGAGAATTCGTCCTCATCCGCACAGATCATGCTCCGGAAGGCGCCGATCGGCTGACCCCGGGCCGCGAGCTGCTCCTGGAACTGGGGGCGCCCGACACCCCCGCCGACCTCGGTGCTGCCCTGGTGGGCAGGCGCCGCGACGAGATCGTTGAGATCGGGAATGAGCGAGGCACGGTGCGGGTTACAGTGGTTGACGTCCGCGTGCGCGAGATGCCGCCCGCCGACGACGCATTCGCACGGACGGTGAGCGACAGACAGACGCTCGACGAACTTCGGGCAGACATCCGCACGCGGCTGGAGGACGAGGCTGCCCGGCAGGCCCAACGGGACTACGAGGAGAGGGTCGTCGCCGCCCTGGTAGAGGCTTCTCAGTTCGACGTGCCGGAGACGATGGTGCACACGGAGGTCCACGCGCTGTTGGACGACCTGCAGGAGGAACTGCAGCACCGCGGCCTGACGTTCCAGCGATACCTGGAACTCAGGGGCAAGACCGAACAGCAGGTGCACGACGAGATGCGTCCGGCCGCGGAGCGTCGATTGCGCGCGCGGCTGGTGCTGGATGCCGTCGCGGCGGCTGAGTCGCTGGAGCCGTCGGAGCAGGACCTCAAAGAGGCGGTCGAGAACCTAGCAGGCGGCGCGCCAGAAGCGGCGGACAGCGTCCGCTCGTGGCTGCAAGACGAGACCCGGTTGGCAGTGCTCCGGGCCCGGCTGAGGCGACGCAAGGCGCTGGCCTTCCTGACGGCCGTCGCCTCGGGACAGCAGGGAGAAGGACCATGACGCTCGTTCCGATCGTCGTCGAGCAGAGCGCGCGCGGGGAACGCGCCTACGACATCTACTCGCGCCTGCTCAAGGAGCACATCATCTTCCTGGGCGGTCCGATCGACGACGATGTGGCCAACCTGGTCATCGCCCAGATGTTGTTCTTGGCCTACGAGAACCCCGAAAAGGACATCCAGCTGTACATCAACAGTCCCGGAGGCTCGATGACCGCGGGGCTGGCCATCTACGACACGATGCAGCACATCCAGCCCGACGTCCAGACGATCTGTGTGGGTCTGGCCGCGTCCGCCGGGGCGCTGCTGCTGGCGGCGGGCACCAAGGGGAAGAGGTCCGCGCTCCCGTACTCCCGCATCATGCTGCACCAGCCCTGGGGCGGCGCTCAGGGTCAGGCCGTGGACATCGACATCCAGGCCCGCGAGGTCATGGAGCTGCGGCGCATCCTCAACGAGATCCTCGCCCGCCACACCAACCAGCCTCTGGAGCGGATCGAGCGGGACACGGACCGGAACTTCTGGATGAGCGCCCAGCGCGCCATGGAGTACGGGATCGTCGACCAGATCGTGCAACCGCGGCCGGAGAAGCTCGCCAAGCTGGCCCGGTGAAGGCAGTGAAGTTGCTCTCGTCCGACACGAGGAGGCAGCAACCCTGGGAGGCGCGATGTTCCGGTTTGGCGAGGAGCGGGAACGGCTGAAGTGCTCGTTCTGCGGCAAAACCCAAGACCAGGTACGCAAGCTGGTGGCCGGTCCCGGGGTCTACATCTGCGACGAGTGCATCGAGCTGTGCAACGAGATCCTCGAAGAGGAACTGTACGGCGAGCATGAGGAGGGCGGTCCGCGCAACCTCCCCAAGCCGCACGAGATCTACGAGACCCTCTGCCACTACGTCGTCGGTCAGGAGCGGGCGAAGAAGGCGCTGTCCGTCGCCGTCTACAACCACTACAAGCGGATCGGACACCGCCGGCCCACCGACGTCGAACTCCAGAAGAGCAACATCCTGCTGATCGGGCCTACGGGGTGCGGGAAGACCCATCTCGCCCAGACGCTGGCCAAGATCCTCGACGTGCCCTTCGCGATCGCCGACGCAACCAGCCTGACCGAGGCCGGGTACGTGGGTGAGGACGTCGAGAACATTCTGCTGCGGCTGGTGCAGGCCGCCGACTACGACGTCAAGAAGGCCGAGCGCGGCATCGTCTACATCGACGAGGTGGACAAGATCGCGCGCAAGTCAGAGAACCCTTCAATCACGCGCGACGTGTCGGGCGAGGGCGTGCAGCAGGCGTTGCTTAAGATCCTGGAGGGCACGACGGCGAACGTGCCCCCGCAGGGCGGGCGCAAGCACCCCCACCAGGAGTTCATTCAGGTGGACACCACGAACATCCTCTTCATCTGCGGCGGCGCGTTCGAGGGGCTGGAGAAAATCGTCGAGAGCCGCGTGCGGCAGGCGAGCATCGGGTTTGGGGCCCACGCCGGGGCACGGTCGAAGAGGGTCGGCGAGATGCTGCGCTACGTCATGCCCCAGGACCTGCTGCGCTACGGGTTGATCCCCGAGTTCATCGGGCGGCTGCCGGTGATCACGCCGCTGGAGCCCCTCACCGAGGACCACCTGGTCCGGATCCTCGTGGAGCCCAAGAACGCGCTGGTGCGCCAGTACCAGAAGATCCTCGAGATGGACGGTGTCGACCTGGTCTTCGCCGAAGACGCGCTGCGGGCGATCGCGCGCGAGGCCATGGGCAGGGGCACGGGCGCCCGCGGGCTGCGGACGATCATCGAGGACATCATGCTCGAGGTGATGTACGAGATCCCCGGTCGCCCCGACATCAAGCGTTGCATCGTCACTCTCGAAGCCGTGGAGCGGCGGGCTCGACCCATTCTCGTGACCGCCGCGGAGGCCAAGCGCTTGGCGAAGGAGAAGCCGGCATCCTGAACGCCGTGGCCACGGGCCGGTGGCTCTTTATCCCCCAGTTTCGGGGAATCTTCCCGTTGCGTTGCGCGTATATAAGACGTAGGCGGGTGCTTTTGGGGCACCTCGTGGAGGTTTAGATGAGCGACACCCAGACGTCTTACCCGACAGCCCTCCCGGTGCTGGCGCTGAAAGGCGTCGTCGTGCTGCCGCACATGCCGATCGCGCTGGGCGTGGGCCGGCCCAAGTCCGTGCGCGCGCTCGAGGAGGCGATGGGCGGCGACCGGCTGATCGCCCTCGTGACCCAGCGGGACGAGCAGATCGAAGACCCCACCGCCGAGGATCTGCACTCGTGGGGTGTGATCGCGCGCGTGCTGAACGTCGGCAAGCAGCCGGACGGCGTCTTCCAGGTCATGGTTGAGGGGTTGGTGCGGGCGCGGATCCTCGGGTTGGCGCGCACGGAGCCGTTTTTGGTAGCGCGCCTGGAAGCCGTCCCCGACCCGACGGAGAAGACCGTCGAGATCGAGGCGCTGATGCGGGGGCTCACCTCGCAGTTCGAGCGCTATGCGAGGCTCAGCCGGTCCATCACGCCGGAGGCGTTCATGGCGGTGATGAGCGCCGACGAGCCCGGCAAGCTGGCCGACCTCGCGGCCCAGCACCTCCCGCTGCGCACGGAGGACCGCCAGCGCGTCCTGGAGTCGGCTCCCAAAGAGAGGCTGGAGCTGCTGGCGCAGATCCTGGCGAAGGAGATCGACATCCTGGACCTGGAACGCAAGATCCAAAACCGCGTCCGCAAGTCCATGGAGAAGTCGCAGCGCGAGTACTACCTGAAGGAGCAGATCAAGGCGATCCAGAGTGAGCTGGGCGAGAAGGACGAGCGGGTCGCCGAGGTGGAGGAGTACCGAAAGAAGATCGACCAGGCCAACCTCCCCGACAACGTCAAGGAGAAGGCGCTCGAGGAACTCAACCGGCTGGAGAAGATGCCGCCCATGGTTGCGGAAGCGGTCGTCGTGCGGACGTACCTGGACTGGATCCTCGCGCTGCCGTGGTCGGTGCGGACGGAGGACCGGCTGGACATCGCCGAGGCGCGGCGGATCCTCGACGCCGACCACTACGGCCTGCGCAAGGCCAAGGACCGGATCATCGAGTACCTGGCAGTCCGCAAGCTTAGCCCGCAGTCCCGCGGGCCGATCCTCTGCTTCGTGGGCCCGCCAGGGGTGGGCAAGACTTCGCTGGGCAAGTCGATCGCGCGGGCGCTGGGGCGGAAGTTCGTGCGCATCTCGCTGGGCGGCGTACGGGACGAAGCCGAGATCCGGGGCCACCGCCGGACCTACGTCGGCGCCCTGCCGGGCCGAATCCTGCACGGGATGAAGACGGCAGGCAGCCGCAACCCGGTGTTCATGCTCGACGAGATCGACAAGCTGGGCGTCGACTTCCGGGGCGACCCGTCGGCGGCGCTGCTGGAGGCGCTGGACCCGGAGCAGAACTTCGCATTCAGCGACCACTACCTGGAACTGCCCTTCGACCTCAGCGAGGTGATGTTCATCTGCACGGCTAACGTCTTGGACACGATCCCGCCCGCGCTGCGGGACCGCATGGAGGTCATCCGGTTCGCCGGGTACATCGAGGACGAGAAGCTCGGGATCGCCAAGCAATTCCTGGTGCCCAAGCAGGTGAAGGAGAACGGGCTGGAGTCGTTCGGACTCCAGTTCTCCGACGAGGCACTGCGCAAGATCATCCGCGAGTACACGCGGGAAGCCGGTGTGCGCAACCTCGAGCGTGAGATCGGCACGATCTGCCGCAAGGTGGCGACGATGGTCGCTTCCGACGATAAGCAGGCGCCGCACCGCGTGACGCCGCCGATGCTGCACAAGTTCTTGGGGCCGCCGCGTTTCCGGCACGGCACCGCGGAGAAGGAGGACGAGGTCGGCGCCGCGATGGCCCTGATGTGGACCGAGATGGGCGGTGACGTGAGCCCGGTGGAGGCCACGCTGGTCAGGGGGACGGGCAAGCTCTCGCTCACCGGCCAACTGGGCGACGTCATGAAGGAGTCGGCGCAGGCCGCAGTGTCGTACGTGCGCTCTCGGACGAAGCCGCTGGGGGCCGACGACGACTGGTACAGCAAGTACGACGTGCACATCCACGTACCGGCCGGCGCGCAGCCCAAGGACGGACCGTCGGCCGGGATCACGATGGCCACGGCGGTGGCTTCGGCGCTGACGGGGCGGCCGGTGCGCAAGGACGTCGCGATGACCGGTGAGATCACGCTCCGGGGCCGGGTGTTGCCGATCGGCGGGCTCAAGGAGAAGGTCATCGCCGCGCACCGGGCGGGCGTGCGCACGGTCATCTTGCCGAAGGAGAACGAGAAGGACTTGCACGAGATCCCCGAAAAGGTCCGGCGCAAGCTGCGGTTCCAGCTCGTGGAGCATATGGACGAGGTTCTCGAACACGCGCTGCTGCCGGCGCCGCGGCGGCCGACGCTTCCGGAGGCACCACCTCCACAGCCGGTGATCGAACTGCCGCACGTCAAGACCGAGCCGCCGCGTCAGGTACCTCCGCCGCCGCAGGCCTGACGGGACCCGGGGCTTCGGACGGCACGCGGTCGGCTGAGGCATGGAGACTCGGCGCGGACTGGCAGAGCGCTTCCGCGAAGGCCTGAACAAGACTCGTCGCGCGATCGCCGCACACCTGGAGGACGTCTTCGCGCGGCCTCCCGACGACGAGTTCTTCGACCGCCTGGAAGAGGCCCTCATCGCAGCCGACGCGGGCGTCGAGGTGGCCGCAGACGTCGTCGCCCAGCTGCGGCGCAGGGCCATGATGGGGGTGTGGCGGCCGGAGGACCTCCGCCGGTCGTTTCGGGAGATCATCGTCGACCACCTCGGCGCGGCCGAGCCGCTCCGGCTCGACCCGCCCCCGGCGGTGGTTCTCGTGTTGGGGGTCAACGGTTCGGGCAAGACCACGACGATCGGCAAGCTGGCCCACCGGCTCACGCACGAACGGCGACGTGTCCTGATCGCGGCCGCCGACACGTTCCGAGCGGCGGCCATCGAGCAGGTGCAGGTGTGGGCGGATCGCGCGGGCGTGCCGGTGGTCCGGCACCGGGAAGGCGCAGACCCAGCTGCCGTCGTCTACGATGCGCTCCAGGCGCTGGGGGCACGGCGGGCCGACGTCTTGATCGTGGACACCGCCGGACGGCTGCACACGAAGGTCAACCTGATGGAAGAGCTGCGCAAGATCCGCCGGGTCGTGGAGCGACACCTGCCGGCAGCGCCCGTGGAGTCACTGCTGGTGCTGGATGCCAACACCGGACAGAACGGGCTCCAGCAGGCGCGCCAGTTCCAGCAGGCGGTCCCGCTCACGGGCATCGTCGTGGCCAAACTCGACAGCAGCGCAAAGGGTGGTGTGCTCCTCGCGATCGGGCGGTCGATGCGCATCTCGGTCAAGTTCGTCGGTACGGGTGAAGGGGTCGACGACCTCCACCCCTTCGATCCGGAAGCCTTCGCGGACGCCCTGTTTCCGGCTCTTGGGCCGGCGGCGTGAGCAAGCCCCTTCCGTCCGTGGTAGCCGGCTCCGCGCCGGTAGATCGCGGAGGCTGCCGCACCCCGTGGGCTGCCGGATAGATCCTACGGAAGCGCATGCGCGGCGAGTGGCGGTGGCTGACGGCTCTGTGCATCGCACACATCGCCACGATGCTCCCATTCGCCAACTACGCGGCCGCGCTGCCGATCCTGCGCGCCGAGTGGGGTCTGAGCGCGGCGGAGGCCGGAGCGGTCTTCGCGGCCCAGCAGATCGGATATGTGATCGCCGTGGTCGTGCTGAGCACGCTGACCGACCGCGTGGGGGTCCGCGTGGTGTACCTCGGGTCGGCGCTGTGGAACGGTGTCTTCGGCGTGCTGTTCGCACTCGGCGCGCGCGACCTGGCCTCGGCGCTCGTGCTGAGGGGCCTGGCCGGCGCGGGCCTGGCCGGGACCTACGCCCCGGGGATGCGCCTGGTGGTGCACCGCTTCCCTGCGGCCGGCCGCGGTGCCGCGATGGGGCTGTACATCTCCTGCTTCGGTCTGGGCACGGGCGCGTCTTTGCTGCTCACCGGGCTGTTGTTGCGGCTGGACTGGCGTGTCGCGCTCTGGGTGACCGCACTGGGCCCGTTCGCGGCGTTCGGCATCGCGTGGGCGATCGCGCCCGACACGCCGCGCAGCACATCCCGCATGGGGGCCAACATCGTCGAGGTGCTGCGCAACGCGCGGGCGATGCGGTTTGCGACGGCCTACGCGGCGCACAACTGGGAACTGTTCGGCATGCGGGCGTGGCTCCCGGCGTTCCTGACGGTGCTGTGGGCCGCACAGGAGGCGTCGGTCCTCGAGGCTTCCTCGAAGGCCGCCGCCGTGGCGTCGGCCGTCCTCGCGGCAGGCGCCGTCAGCAACGCCCTCGGCGGGTGGGTGTCCGACCGGCTGGGTCGTCGCCGTACGATCGCGCTGTGCCTGGTCGGATCGGCCGCCTGTTCGCTGGGCATCGGCTGGAGCCTACCGATGGGCCCGGGGGTGGTTCTCTCGGTGGCTTTGGTGTACGGGTTGCTGATCACAGCCGAGTCGTCGGCGCTGTCGGCGGCCGTGGCCGAGTCGGCGAGGATGGAGACGCTGGGCGCGGCGATGGCCGTGCAGTCGGGGCTAGGATTCGTCGCCGCGGCGGCCGCCCCGGCGGTGTTCGGGTTGATCCTCGATGCCACCGCGACGTCGTGGGGCTGGGCTTTTGCGTCCTTGGGCCTGGTCGCGCTCACCGGCGCGCTGGTGGTCGCGCGAGTGCCCGCCACCACCCATCCGGTTGCCGGCGGCGGCGGAGTGTGATATGTGTAAAGGGGTGAACCTTTACAGGCAATGGCGACGGATCGGTTGCTGGCAGATCGACTGGCGGTGATTCGCCTGTTCGACGTCTACGCGCGTTTGCTCACGCCGCGGCAGCAGCGGCTGATCGCGATGTATTTCCACGACGATCTGTCGCTGTCGGAAATTGCCGAGCGGTTCGGCGTGACGCGGCAGGCGATCCACGACGGCATCCGTCGGTCGTTGGCGGAACTGGCGCGATACGAGGAGCTGTTGGGAATCGTGCAGCGGGGTCGGGGAGACGATCGGCGACGCGCAGCGATCCTCAGGGAGATCGAGGCGCTCGAAGAGGAGATCGCCCGGCTGCGCGACGCGGAGGCGGCAGGACGCCTGCAGGCGCGGGCGCGCGCGATCCGCGAGATGGTGTGACCCAGCACTACTTCTCCGAGCGTCCCCGGACGCGTTCGCACCGGCGCACGGTGCGTTTTTCCTTCCGGGGCCGTGCGTTTCTGTTCGAGACCGACCGGGCGGTGTTCTCGCACGGCGCGGTGGATCGCGGCACCCGCCTGTTGCTGGAGGCCCTCGAGATCGGGCCGACCGACACGGTGCTCGACGTCGGGTGCGGGTACGGTGTGATCGGAATCGTCGCCGCATCGGCCGCACCGGGCGGGTGCGCGGTGCTGACGGACGTGAACGAGCGTGCGGTGGCGCTGAGCCGGGACAACGCGCGGCGCAACGGCCTGGCCAATGTCGAGGTACTCTTGGGAGCGGGCTACGAGCCGGTGCGCGGCCGGCGGTTCGACGTCATCGCCACGAACCCGCCGATCCGGGCTGGACGAGGCGTCGTCGAGGGCATCATCGAAGGGGCCCCCGAGCACCTCAAGCCGGGCGGCCGCTTCTACCTAGTCGCCCGGACCGGGATGGGTGCGAAGACGCTGGGCAGGATCGTCGCCCGGATCTTCGGCAACGCGGAGGAGGTCGAACGGGGCGGTGGGTTTCGGGTGTACAAGGCGGTGAGGGCATGTTCGAGACCCTGCAGGAACGGCTCGGCGGAGTCTTCCGGAAGCTGAGCGGCCGCGGTGCGCTGCGGATCGAGGACGTCGATGCCGCCCTGCGCGAGGTGCGCCTGGCCCTGCTGGAAGCGGACGTCAACTTCAAGGTCGTGCGAGAGTTCGTTGCGCGCGTGCGCGACGCGGCCGTCGGTCAGGAAATCTGGAAGAGCCTGAGCCCCGCCCAGCAGGTCATCCAGATCGTACACGCCGAGCTGACGCGGTTGCTGGGGACCGCCCACCGCGAACTCGCACCGGCGCCGAAGCCGCCGACCGTCGTCCTGATGTGCGGTCTGCACGGAACCGGCAAGACGACGCAGGCGGCCAAGATTGCGCTCCACCTGCGCAGGCGCGGCCGGCGGCCGCTGCTGGTGGCCGCGGACCTCCACCGCCCAGCCGCCGTCAAGCAGTTGCAGGTGGTCGGGGCGTCGGCGGGCGTGCCGGTGTTCCACCGGGACTGGACCGACCCGGTGGCGGTGGCGGAGGCGGCGATCGAGCACGCCCGCTCTCAGGGATCGGACTTCGTTATCGTGGACAGCGCCGGCCGGATGCACGTGGACGAGACGTTGATGGACGAGATCCGACGGCTGCGGGAGGCGATCTGTCCGCATCACGTGCTTCTGGTCGTCGACGCGATGACGGGCCAGGAAGCGGTCGGCGTCGCGGATCGGTTCCAGGCCGCGGTGGGCATCGACGGGATCGTGCTCACGAAGATGGACGGCGATGCGCGGGGCGGGGCGGCGCTGTCGGTGGTTGCGGTGACGGGTCAGCCGATTTTGTTCGTGGGAACGGGCGAGAAGCTGGATGCGCTCGAACCCTTCCATCCTGAGCGCGTCGCGTCCCGCATCCTGGGCATGGGCGACGTTTTGACGCTGGTGGAGCGGGCACAGGAGGCGATCGGAGCCGAGAGGGCGGCCGAACTGGAGCGCAAGATACGCCGGGCCGAGTTCACGCTGGAGGACTTCCGCCAGCAGCTGCGCGAGGTGCGCAGGATGGGCCCGCTGCAGAACCTGATCGACATGATTCCGGGGATGGCGGGGCGCCGGGCCCTTCGGGCCGAGGTCGATGAATCGCAGCTCGGTCGGGTCGAGGCGATCGTGAACTCGATGACGCCGGCCGAGCGCCGCGACCCGGCGATCCTCAACGCCAGCCGCAAGCGACGGATTGCCCGGGGCAGCGGAACGACCGTGCAGGACGTCAACCGGTTGCTCCGGCAGTTCGAGGAGACCAAGCGGATGATGAAGCGGTTCGAAGCGGTGGGACGGCGGGGCAGGAAGCCGCCGTTTCCGATCTGATTGCCAAGGAGGAAGCGATGGCGGTGAAGATTCGGTTGATGCGCATGGGGCAGCGCCACCAGCCCGTGTACCGGGTGGTCGTGGCAGACTCGCGGTCGCCCCGCAGCGGCCGGTACATCGAGGTGATCGGCCAGTACAACCCGCGCACGGAACCGTCGACGATCCACATCAACGCCGAGAAGGCGATCGCCTGGCTGGAGCGGGGCGCGCGTCCGTCGGACGCGGCGCGGGTCCTGCTGCGGAAGACCGGCATCCTCCGACAGTGGCAGGAGCGGGCGAGGTCCAAGGCATGACGCCCACCCAAGCCCTCTCCCAGAGCGAGCGGGCCCGCGCCTGGGTGGGAGTGCGAAACTCGCGTTCGTTGTGCCTTGTCTGAAGCGATGCGGGAGTTGGTCGAGCACATCGTCATGGGCATCGTCGACGATCCGACCGCCGTCGAGGTCTCGGAGGTGGAGCATGCCCGAGGTAAGGTGGTGCGGGTGCGGGTGGCCCCCGAAGACGTCGGCAAGGTCATCGGTCGCAATGGCCGTGTCGCGCGCGCAGTGCGCATCCTCGCGCGGGCGGCCGCGCGCCGCAGGGGGCGCGACGCGGTCATGGTGGAAATCGAGGGCGGATGACCGGAGGTTGGGATGGCGTCAATCACAGTGATCCGGCCCGTGGTGGTCAAGGCGATCGTCACGGAGAACTTCAAGGACCTGTACCGGCGGGAACTCGAGGAGGCGCTTCGACGGGTCGAGGAAGTCCTCAACCAGATCGAGACGCAGTTGCGGCGTCTGGACCTTGAGCGGCAGGTGTCGCCCCAGAGCCGTGGGCTTCGCCAGCAGCTGGAACTGGAGCGCACGCGCCAGGAGATGGTACGGGCCGAGCTCCGTGACCGTCTGCGGGAGGCGGAGAATCTCGTGCTGAACAGCGAGTTTCCGCAGACCACGGTCGACTCGCAGCTGGAGATCCGGGTGGGCGACAACCTCTTCAGCAAGCTCACCCGCACCGAGATCGTCGTGAAGGACGGCATCGTCATGGAGATCCGGCAGGGGTAGCCGGAGGCGAGATGGCCGGACCCACGGGCAGGCCCGCACCGAGGACTCTCCGGATCGGTGTCGTGATGCGCCCGCACGGGATCCACGGAGAGGTGCGCGTGCGGCCGGACACCGACTTCCCCGACCGGTTTCGGACGTTGCGCCGGGTGCTCGTGGTGCGTGGGGATCGGACGACCGCCTACGGGGTCGAACGTGTGCGAAGCGCCGGCGAGACGTTCCTCGTGAAGCTGACGGGTGTGGACACGCCGGAGACCGCGCGCGAACTGAGCGGTGCCTCTCTCCACGTGGAGCGCGAGGACGCCCCGCCTCTTCCGGAAGGCCGGTTTTACGTCCACGACGTGATCGGGATGGAGGTGACGACCACCGACGGCGAGCCCCTCGGGTGGGTCGCGGAGGTCTTGCGGACCGGGGCGAACGACGTGTATGCGGTGCGCGGCGGAGGCCGGGAAGTCCTGATCCCGGCGGTCCGGGACGTGGTGGCGGAGTTGGACCCCCGCGGTGGCCGCATGGTCGTGCGTCTAATTCCCGGGCTGGTGGACGACCGATGAGCCACGACCAGGCCGCGCGTCTGCGGATCGACATCGTGACGATCTTTCCGCAGGCGATGGCCCCCCTGCAGATGAGCGTGCTGGGCCGCGCGCAGGCGCGCGGTATCCTCGCGGTGCGCGTCTGGGACCTTCGGGACTTCGCGACCGACCGGCACCGCACCACCGACGACTACCCGTACGGCGGCGGCCCGGGGATGGTCATGAAGGCCGAGCCGTTCTTCGCCGCGGTGCGCGCGATCACCGCGGAGGCGGGGCGGCCCGACAGGATCCTGTTGACCTCGCCGCAGGGGAGACGGTTCGACCAGGCGACGGCCAGGGAGCTCAGCCGACTGTCGCACCTGGTCGTGCTGTGCGGCCACTACGAGGGTGTGGACGAGAGGGTCGTGCTGGGACTGGGCGCGGAGGAGATCTCCATCGGCGACTACGTGCTGACCGGAGGCGAACTCGCGGCCCTCGTGATCGTCGATGCGACGGCGCGGCTGGTGCCCGGGGTCGTCGGCGACCGGGGATCGGTGGAGGCCGACTCGTTCAGCGGCGGATTGTTGGACTTCCCGCACTACACACGCCCCCCCGAGGTGGAAGGGTTGCGGGTGCCAGAGGTGTTGCTGTCCGGCCACCACGCAGAGATCGCCCGATGGCGGCGGAAGGAAGCGCTGCGGCGGACGGCCCGCAGGCGGCCGGACCTGCTGGCGGCGGCCGAGCTCGGCCCCGAAGACCGGAAGCTGTTGGAAGAGATCGAAGGGGAGGACGCCCACGCACCGGAGAGGGACGTGAACGCCGGGGAGTCCGGCCGGGGGCCCGCGTAGTGTATAATCTGGTTTTGTGGCGCCGGTCACGGGCGCGGAGGACGGCTATGGACAAGACGATGCTGGTCGAGCAGCCGCAGTTGAAATCGAAGATACCGGACTTCGGACCCGGGGACACAGTGCGCGTCCACATGAAGGTGATCGAGGGCGGCAGAGAGCGCGTGCAGGCCTTCGAGGGGGTCGTGGTCGGCCGCCGCGGCGGCGGGTTGCGCGAGACCTTCACGGTCAGGCGGATCTCGCACGGGGTCGGCGTGGAGCGCATCTTCCCGCTGCACTCTCCGCGGCTGGACCGCGTCGACGTGGTCAGGCGCGGACGCGTGCGCCGTGCGAAGCTGTACTACCTGCGGGACAAGGTGGGCAAGCAGACGCGCATCCGGGAGCGGCGCTAGGACAAGGAGCGCTCGACGCCGCCCACCCGCGGGGCCTGCGATCGAGGCGTGGCGCGTGCATCCAGCGTGACGGGCGGTGCGGAACGCGCCGCCCTTTGCGTGCCGCAGGACAGACGGATCCATGGTCAACCTCAGGGAGTCGCTGTCGTCCGTGTCGCTTCCCGAGATGAGCATCCCGGTGATCATCATGGTGGTCGCTGTGGCGCTCGTCGTGCTCCGGCTGGCGGTCAAGCGTGCCTATCTGTTCTCCCCCTCGGTGCGGCGCGTCTTCATCGAGACGCTCGACGCCGCGGTGTTCGCGGTCGTGCTGGCGTTCGTCATCATCACCTTCGTCGTACAGGCCTTCTTCATCCCCTCGGGATCGATGGAGCCGACCCTCCACATTGGCGACCGCATTCTCGTCGCCAAGTTCTACTACCGCCTGGCGCCGGTCCAGCGCGGAGACGTGATCGTCTTCCGGTATCCTCTGAACCCCGGCAAGGACTTCGTCAAGCGGGTGGTCGGATTGCCGGGCGACCGTGTGGAACTGCGGCAAGGCGTGGTGTTCCTGAACGGGCGCCCGCGCCCGGATCTGACGCCCCTCGGCGGCGACCGTGCGTGCGCCCAGAACTTCGGCCCGAAGACGGTGACCCCGAACCACCTGTTCGTGATGGGGGACAACCGGTGCAACAGCGAGGACAGCCGCTTCTTCGGCCTGGTCCCGATCCAGAACGTCGTCGGCCGCGCGTTCGTCGTCTACTGGCCGCCCACGCGGATGGGCGTGGTGCGCTGACAGCCCGCGGGGCGCGGGGGCGTGTCTCGCTCTACCGCGTTGAGCGGGAGGCCTGGCGGGCTGGGTACGCCTGGGTCGCGGGAGTGGACGAGGCCGGGCGCGGGCCCCTGGCCGGCCCGGTGGTGGCGGCCGCGGTCATCTTCGGGCGCCAGACCCGGATCCCGGGATTGGACGACAGCAAGAGACTGGCGCCGTCCGTGCGGGCGGTGGTGGCCGAGCACATCCGCCGCCGCGCGCTGGCGTGGGCGGTCGCGACCGCGTCCGTCGAGGAGATCGACCGGATGAACATCCTGCATGCCGCGCGCCTGGCGATGCGGCGGGCGGTGGAAGGGCTGATCGTCGTGCCGTCGCTGGTGCTGGTGGATGGGCGCTCGGGCCTGTACCTGCCGATCCCCCAGCGTACGATCGTGAACGGGGACGCGCAGGTGGCCTGCATCGCGGCGGCGTCGATCCTCGCCAAGGTCGAGCGTGACCGCATCATGACCGAACTGGACGCCCTCTACCCCGGCTACGGGTTCGCCCGCCACAAGGGGTACGCCTGCGCCGAACACTTCGCGGCGATCCGCGCGCTGGGGCCGAGCCCGGTTCACCGCCGGTCTTTCTCTCCGTTCCGCGCCGACGCGCTGTGGGGCGATGAACCGACGGCGGATCGGGACTGACGCGGAGGAGGCGGCGGTCGCGGCGCTGCGGCGGGCCGGCTACCGGGTCGTGGCGCGCAACGTGCGGTTCCGGTTCGGGGAGATCGACGTGGTGTGTGATCAGGGCGGTACGCTGGTGTTCGTGGAAGTGAAGGCGAGGAGGACGGCGGACCGCGGGAATCCCTTCGAGGCGGTGACGCTGCACAAACAGCGTCGCATCGCTCGCCTGGCCGAAGCCTACCTGCAGCGTCACCGGGCGAGGCACCCCGTCTGCCGGTTCGACGTGGTGGCCGTAGAACTCGGACCGACGGGAGAGCCGGTCGCCGTCGAGATCCTGCCCGATGCGTTTCGCCTGTAGCGGCCCTTTTGACAAGTCGCCGCGCCGCGGCTATCCTTGCACGAAGAGCGACGAAGAGGACGCGTCGCGTCGAAACGCCGCACGAGAGAGGGTGGGGCCTGGGCTGGAAGCCCTCCCGCGGAGAGGCGGCGCGACACCATCTCGGAGCTGCGGGTGAAGGCCGCCTGGTGGGGGCGGCACCAAGCCTGCCGGTGAGGGCCGATAGAACCTCGCGAGAGCCGGTGGGAGCGACGGCGACCACCGGAATCCGGGTGGAACCGCGGGCAGCGCCCCGTCCCGAGAGGACGGGGCGCTGTCTCGTTCGGAGGTGGAGGATGGACGCACGGGCCGACAGGGTACGGATCCGGTTCGCCGACGGCACCGAGGCGAGCTATCCGGTCGGTACGCGCCTTGTCGACATCGCCAAGGAACGCGGCGAGCGTGATGCCCTGGCGGCCCTGGTGAACGGCCAACCCATGGACCTGTCCGCGTCAGCCCAATGCGACGCCGAGGTCCGGTTCCTGCGGTTCGACGACCCGCAGGGGCGGGAGATCTACTGGCACTCCTCCGCACACCTGATGGCGCAGGCCGTCAAGGAACTGTTCCCGGACGCCAAGCTCGCCATCGGCCCGCCGATCGCAGACGGCTTCTACTATGACATCGACATTGGCCGTCCGTTGATGCCGGAAGACCTGGACCGGATCGAAGCGCGCATGCGCGAGCTGGCGCGGCAGGATCAACCCATCGAGCGGATCGAGATCCCCCGCGACGAGGCGATCCGCATGTACCGCGAGATGGGAGAGAAGTACAAGCTGGAGCTGCTCGAGGACATCCGCGACGAGCGGGTGTCCTTCTATCGGCAGGACGGTTTCGTGGACATGTGCCGGGGGCCGCACCTGCCGAGCACCGGGTACATCAAGGCGGTGAAGCTGCTGAGCACGTCGGGCGCGTACTGGCGCGGTGACGAGCGGCGCGAGCAGCTTGCCCGGATTTACGGCATCAGCTTCCCCGACGAAGGCCAGCTCGCCGAACACCTGCGGCTGCTCGAAGAAGCCAAGAGGCGAGACCATCGCCGGCTCGGACGAGAGCTGGACCTGTTCTTGATCAGCGAGGACGTGGGCCCCGGTCTGGTTCTGTGGACGCAGCGTGGCGCCGTCGTCCGAGAGGTCGCGGAGACCTTCTGGAAGCAGCTGCATCGCGAGCACGGGTACGAACTCGTGTACACGCCGCACATCGCCCGTGCCCACCTGTGGGAGACGAGCGGTCATCTGCACTGGTACCGGGAGAGCATGTTCGGGCCGATGGAAGTTGAAGAGCAGCGCTACCTGATCAAGCCGATGAACTGCCCGTTTCACATGATGCTCTACCGTCGGGAGACCCGATCGTACCGTGACCTGCCGATGCGCATCGGGGAACTCGGGACGGTCTACCGGTACGAGCGCTCCGGAGTGCTGCACGGTCTGCTGCGCGTGCGCAGCTTCACGCAGGACGACGCACACATCTTCTGCCGTCCCGACCAGCTCGCCGACGAGATGGACCGGGTGCTGGACCTGGCGTTCACGATCTACGAGGCATTCGGATTTCGGGACTACAGGGTTCACCTCTCGGTCCGCGATCCGAATGACTTCGGGAAGTATGCGGGCAGCCCCCATATGTGGGATACGGCCGAGAGCACGCTGGCCGCCGTGCTCGACCGCAGGGGCCTTCCGTATGCGCGCCTGGAGGGCGAGGCGGTCTTCTACGGGCCCAAGATCGACATCCACCTGGTCGACGCGCTGAACCGGCCGTGGCAGACGGCCACCGTGCAGTTCGACTTCAACCTGCCGGTGCGGTTCGGGCTGACCTACGTGGGCGAGGACGGCCGCGAGCACGTTCCCTACGTGGTGCACCGGGCGCTGTTCGGTTCGATGGAGCGCTTCTTCGGGCTGCTCATCGAGCACTACGCGGGCGCATTCCCGATGTGGCTGGCTCCGGAGCAGGCCCGCCTGCTGCCGATCGCCGACCGGCACATCGCCCACGCCCGGGAAGCGGCGGCGGCCCTGCGTGCCCGGGGACTGCGGGCAGACGTCGACGGCCGAAATGAGAAGATCGGTCGGAAGATCCGGGACGCGCAACTGATGAAGGTTCCGTACATGCTGGTCGTCGGGGACCGGGAAGTACGCTCCGGCATGGTCGCGGTGCGTCATCGTTCGCGGGGCGACCTGGGTTCGATGTCCCTGGAGGAATTTGCGCGGCGCGCGCACGAAGAGATCGCGTCGCGCGCCATTTCGTAGCCGACCGGCGCAAGGGCCGACCCGAGCTCCCTTGTCCAACGGAGGCGCACCATCATGTTGCTGGGCGTGATCGTCGGTTTCCTTGTCAACGTCATCCTGACGCCCGTCCCCTTCGGGCCGCTGGCGGGAGGGGCGGTGGCCGCGCTCATCGCCGGCGGCGGCGCAGGGCGCGGCGCGCTGGCCGGCTTCCTGGCGGGCATCCTCGGCGCCGTCGTAGGGTTCTTCGTCCTGGAAGCACTGGGGATCGCGATCGCCGGACTCGTGGGCGCGATCGTGGGTGCTGTAGGGGGTGCGGTCCTGCTGGCCCTCAGCCTCTACGAGGGCATCGTGAGCATGATCGGCGGCGCGGTCGTCGGCGCGCTGAGAAAGCGGTAGCGTCGGTTGCTCCGCAGGAGATCACTCACCCGCCTGCGCGAAAGTCGGGTCGGCTCCCGTTTGCTCCTCGGGACCTTTGGTGCCGCGGAGGGAGAGTGCGCCGACCGTTGGTGTGGGCCAGCGTCGCGCTCGCTGCCGGTATCGCCGGCGCGTCGTACCTGTCCCTTCCTGCGTGGGGGATCGTCGGCTTCGGCTTCGCAGCGGCCGGGGTGGCGGCGGCTTTGGTCTGCCGGTCCACGGTGGCAGGATCCCTGGCGCTGGTGGTGCTCGCGGCGGCGGTGGGCGCGGCGCTGCACGCGCATGCGGCCCGTCCGGTGGGCCCCGACGACGCCGCGTCTCTGGTGGGGCTGCGCGCCACGGTGGAGGGGATCGTGGCGGCCACCGACGAACGGGTTGTCGTCCACGTCGAACGGGCCCGAGAGTTTCCACAGGTCCGAAGGGGCCGGCTGCAGGTCGTCACGCGCGGCGGCGCGGAGGTCCGGGTCGGCGACCGGGTGCGCGCGACCGGTCGGGTCGCCGAACTGCCCGCGCCGCGCAACCCCGGTGAGCCCGATCCGGCCCGCAGGCTCGCACGGTACAAGGTCCGCGCGCGGTTGTACGCCGAACGCGTCGAGATCGTGGAGCCGGCTGCGGGATACCCGGTTTTGCGCGCGGCGGCGGCCGCCCGCCGTGCTCTGCGATCGGTCTACGAAGAGGTCCTCCCGCCGCCGTACGGCGCGCTGCTGTCCGGCCTGGTGCTCGGGATCCCGCTGTCTGACCCCGATCTGAACCGCGCATTCCGCGACGCCGGGCTGCTGCACGTGCTCGTCGCGTCGGGCGCGCAGTTGGCGATCGTCGCCGGCGCGCTACACCTGGTGCTGCGCGGAATGCGCAGGTGGGTGCGAAGTGCTGCGACCCTGGCCGGCGTACTGGCGTTCGCACTCGTCTGCGGCTGGGAGCCGTCGATGGCGCGCGCGTCCGCGATGGCGGTGCTGGCGGTGGCGGCATCCGGGTGGCGGCGGGAGGGTGACGGCTACACGAGCCTCGCTCTGGCCGGCGCGGTTCTGCTGGTGGCCAACCCGGCTCTGCTGTGGGACCTGGGGTTCCAACTGTCGTTCGCCGCGACGTGGGGGCTGATCCATCTCGCCCCTCCGATCGCAGAGCGGCTGGCGCGGCTGCCCGGTTCGGTCCGCACGACGGTCGCCGCAACGGCCGGCGCCAACCTCGCCGTGATGCCCATCTTGGTGTGGAACTTCCAGCAGATCCAACCGCACGCGCTGCTCGGAAACCTGCTGGCGTTGCCGGTCGTGGCCGCGGTTGTGCCGCTGGGTATCGCGGCCGGGGTCGTGGGCGCGGTGTGGGCGCCGCTGGCGCTGCCACTGGCCTGGATCGCAGAGCCCGCGTGCGCCTACCTGGTCCGCGTCGCCATGTTGGTCTCCGGCCTGCCCGGCGCGACCGTTCCGGTCCCGCGCCCCGCACCCTGGGCGGTCGCCGCCGCCGTGGCGGGCCTGGCCCTGGCAGGGCGGGCGCTGCGCGGCGGTCCGAGACCTCACAGAGCGGTGGTCTTCGCAGCGCTGGTGGTGGCCGGCTGCGTGTGGTCGCACGCGCTGCCGGGCCGTGACGCGACGTTGGAGGTGACGTTCCTGGATGTCGGCCAGGGTGACGCGATCTGGGTGGAAGCACCCGGTGGCCGCACGATCCTGATCGACGGCGGTCCGGACGGGCGGCAGGTGGTGCCGTTTCTGCGACGCCGCGCCCGCCAGGTCGATCTGGTCGTGCTCAGCCATCCGCACGCCGACCACGTGGGAGGAGTTGTCTCCGTACTCCAGAACTTCGAGGTGGGAGCGGTGCTGGACGCCGGTTACCCGCACCCGACGCCGGTGTACCGCGACTTCTTGCTGGAAGTCGAGTCGCGGCGCATTCCGTACCGGGTCGCAAGACGTGGGATGACCGTGGAGCTGGGTCGGGGCGTCACCGCGCACGTCCTGTGGCCGTTGCGGCCTTTCGTCGGAGGAAGGTCGGCCGCCAACGAGAACTCCGTGGTGCTGCGTCTGGTGTACGGCGAGGTGGCGTTCCTGTTCGCCGGGGATGTCGAGGAGGTGGCGGAGGGTGCACTCGTGGTGATGGGAGAGGCAATCCGCAGCCGCGTGCTGAAGGTCCCGCACCAGGGCAGCCGCACGAGCAGCAGCGAGGCGTTCCTGGACGCGGTGCGGCCCGAGGTTGCGGTGCTGTCGGTGGGGAAGGGCAACCGCTACGGCCATCCGCACCCCGATGTGCTGGCGCGTTACGCGCGCCGGAACGTGGCGCTCTACCGTACCGACCGAGACGGCGCGGTGGCCGTGACGACGGACGGGAGGGGTGTATGGGTACGCACGATGAGGGCAAGGTAACCCGCCGCGGTGTCGTCGACCGCATCGAGGAGGAGGTGGCCGTGATCTTCCTGGACGGAGGAGATGCGGCGTTCCTGCCCCGTGCGGTCCTTCCCCACCAGGCCGCGGAGGGCAGCGGGGTCGAGATCGCGGTGCGGTTGGTGGCCAATCCGGTCCGGCGGGAAGTCGACCAGATCCTCGACCGGCTGGCGGACGAATGACCCCGCCGCGCGACCGGGCGCCGCGCCGCCGGCGGACGGAGTCCGGTCGGGGCTCAACCCCTGGCGCCCGATCCTTGGCGCGGCGGACCGGGAGTACCGTCTTCGAATCCCACCGTGTCCACCTGCTGCTGGGCGAAGAAGACTGGCTGGTGGATGAAGCCGTCCATCGCCTGGTGGACGCGCACCTGCCTCCCGAGGAACGCAGCTTGAACCTCGACCGCCTGGACGCCGGCGAGACCGACGTCGTACAGATCATCACACGCGCGGACACGATGTCGTTCTTCGGCAGCGCGCGCGTCGTGGTGGTCCGGGGGCTGGAGCGGCTGCCTATACCTTCGCAGGAGCGACTGGCCGCCTACCTCGAGCAGGGACCGCCGCCGTCCGTCCTCGTCCTCGTGGCTCGTTCGCTCGACCGCCGGCGCCGGCTGTACGCGACGCTGCGGAAGGTGGCTCGGATCCAGGAGTTCGAACCCCTGAACAGCCAGGCGGCCGCCGCATGGGCGATGCGGCGGACCCAGTCTTTGGACAAGCGCTTGGAGCCGGAGGCCGCGCGCGCGCTGGTGGACGTGGTGGGCACGGGGCTACGGGACCTGGCCGGAGAGATCGACAAGCTCGTCATGTTCACGGGCGATCGGGAGACCATCCGGACGGACGACGTGAGGGAAGTGGCGTACCGCGGGGTGCAGGTCTCGGTGTTCGCGATCGTCGACGCCGTGGGAGAAGGCGACGTCGGCCACGCGCTGCGCACACTCGACACGTTGCTGTCCTCGGAGAATCCCATCGGCCTGCTCGCCCTTTTGGCGGGCCACTTTCGGGCGCTGCTCGCGACCGGGGCGTTGGCCGAACAGCATGCCGCCCCCGACCGGGTCCGAGCCGCGCTGGGAAACCGCGCGTGGCTGTACGGACGGTACCGGGATCAAATCCGCCGGTTGCGGGGGGTCGATCTGGCAGGCCTGTACCGGGAGATCGAGCGAACGGACCTCGCGCTGAAGAATTCGCCCGCGAGCGCACGCGCGGCGCTGGAAGGATTGGTCGTCAGGCTGTGCGGGGCGGGGTGGGGAGCGAGGATGGCCTGAGGGTGGGGCGGCCTAGCCTTCGCCCGCGGCCACCGCCTTCATCAACCTCGACTTGCGTCTCGCCGCGGCGTTCTTGTGCAGGATCCCCTTGGCCGCGGCCTTGTCCAGCGCCTTGACCGCGGCTGCGACCGCAGCCGCCTCACCGGACGTCCGCGCCCGCTTGGTCAGCGTCTTCACCTTTGAGCGGACAGCGCGGTTGCGCAGGGCACGTCGGGCGTTCTGACGCAACCTCTTGAGCCCCGAACGGATGCGTTTGGCCACTGCTCCTCCTTGCCGGCGCCGACCTTTCTCGCGCGTTCGCGGCGCGGTGTGCCGCTGGGCCAGAAGGCATTGTACCATATTCGGGACCGCCGCGCCGTGCAGTTTCCGGGCCGTCCACGGGTTCCCATCGCGTGTGGGCACGTGGCCCGGTCGCTCGCTGGCGCGGGCGGCCAGGGGCGTGGTGTGGCGTCGCAGCCGCTGGCAGAGCAAGGGACCCCCACCCGGCGGATCGCACGGGCCGCGGCGGTTATGGCCGTGGCGGCGCTGGCCAGCCGTGTGCTGGGCGTGGCGCGCGAAGTGGTGGTGGCTGCTCTGTTCGGCGCCGGCGAGGCGAAGGGAGCCTACGTCATCGCCTACTACGTTCCGTTCTTCGTGCAGCGCCTCCTCCTGGGCGGCACACTGAGCATCGTCTTCATTCCCACGATCACGCGCTATCTGACGCGAGGAGACACCGAGGAGACCCAGCGGGTGACCGACAACCTCCTGACCCTCGTGATCCTCGTGGGGCTGGGGATGGTCTTGATCGGCCAGGTCGCGGCACCGTTTGTCATCCCGCTTGCCGCCCCGGGATTCGTCGCCTCTCCGGGGCTGGTGGATCTGACGGTCTCGCTGGCACGGATCGTCTTTGTGGCGATGCTGTTTTTGGCCCTGTCGGTGTTCATGACAGGGTACTTGCAGTCCCACCAGTCGTTTGCGGTGCCGGCCTTCGCTCCTTTGGTGTTCAACCTCGGGATCATCGGCGGCACACTGCTCCTCGGACCGCGGGTGGGGATCCACGGCCTGGCGATCGCATGGGTGGTCGGGACGGCACTGCAGTTCTTCGTCCAGCTGCCAGCGGCCGCACGCCTGGGCTTTCGCTACCGGCCGCGGCTGGAGTTGCACCACCCGGCGCTGCGGGAGGTTGCCCGGCTCGCTCTGCCGGCGATGCTCGGCCTGGCGGTCGTGGAGATCAATGCGTACGTCGGACGATTCTTCGCTTCGTTTCTGCCCGGGACCCAGGCGGTCAACGCGGTGGCGGTCTTGGACTACGCGTACGAGGTCGTGCAGGCGCCGATCGGTTTCTTCGCGATCTCCATCGCCACGGCCATCTTCCCCCTGCTGTCCCGCCACGCGGGGAGCGGCGACCTGTCGGCGCTGCGGCGGACGGCGTCGCTGGGGTTGCGCGCGGCGATCTTCACGACCGCGCCGGTGCTGGCGGTGGTGCTGGCGATGCCCGATCTGATCGTGCGCATCCTGTTTGAACGGTACGAGTTCACACCGCAGGCCACCGCGGCGGTGGCCTGGGCGGTGGCCGCCTACGGGCTGGGGCTCGTCCCCACCGCGTGCTACTACATCGTCACGCGCGTCTTCTACGCACTGCACGACATGGTCACTCCGGTCCGCGTCGGCGCCGCGATGATCCCGCTTAACGCCGTCCTGGTGTGGTCGTTGATGCAGGTTGCGGGCCACGTCGGCGTTGCCCTGGCCAGTTCCATTACGGTGACGGTGAACGTGACGATCCTGTTCTGGTTGTTGCGGCGGCGGGTGGGGTCGCTGGAGGGAAGGCGCGTCGGAGCGAGCGCCGGGCGGGCGCTTCTGGCCGGGGCGGCGATGGCGGCGGTGGCCTGGGCTGTGAGCCGGGTCAGCGCGGGACTCGTCGACCCCGCCCACCTGGTCGGCCAGGGCGTCCAGCTGGTGCTCTCCCTGGGCTGCGCGGGCCTGGTGTACCTGGCGGCCAGCGCGCTGCTGCGAGCGGAGGAGCTGAGGGTGGTGGTGGACCTGTTCCGGCGGCGCGCCCCGGTCCCAGGGGCACCGTGAGGCCCGGCGCACCGTTCCCGTTGACCGGTCGCGGCGGCGGATGCTACGGTGGGCGTGGATTAGCACTCTGTGCTTGCGAGTGCTAAGGGCGGTGGCAGGATGCAAGCGCAGCACACCCTGGACGCGCGCAAGCAGCGGATCCTGTGGGCGGTGATCCACGAGCACATCCTGTCTGCGGAACCAGTGGGCTCCGAAGCGCTGTACGAACGCTACCGGCTGGAGGTCAGCCCGGCCACGATCCGCAACGAACTGCACGCCCTAACGGAGATGGATTACGTGCGCCAGCCCCACACCTCCGCCGGCCGCGTGCCGACGGATCGCGCATATCGCCTGTACGTCGATGTGATGCTGGGCCGTCAAAGGATCGAGGCTCCAGCGCCGGACCGCACACGGGTCCGAGGCGAGCCGCAAGCGGCCGGAGTGCCGAGCGGGCAGCGGCTGACGGCGGCGGAACGCGAACGGATTCGGCGACGGCTGCAGCGGGCGGAGGAGGTGGAGCGGGCGGCGCAGGAAGCGGCTCGTACTCTTGCGTCGGTGAGCGAGTATCCGGCGCTGGCCAGCACCCCGCCGGCGGACCGTCGAAGGTTTCGCCACCTCCACTTGGTCCCGGTTGCGCCGGACAGGGCGCTGGTCGTTGTGCTGACGGACGCAGGCCCCATCGAAGGGGCGGTCCTGCAGTTGCCTGCGGGTACGGCGCCGGAGGAACTCGACGAACTGTCACGGATCCTCAGCGCCTGGCTTGTCGGACGCACCCTCCCGGAGATCACGGAGATCACGGCCGCGCGGCTGGAGCAACTCGTCGCCCACGCGTCGCACCGCCGGGCCCTTGTGCGCGAGCTCGGCGCGACGCTGGTGCGCCACGTGGGCGAGCATGCGGGGCGGGTCTTCGTCGAGGGCATGTCCTACATACTCAAGCAACCCGAGTTCCAGGACGTACGGCGCGCACAACCGGTTCTGTCGGTGTTGGACCGCCAAGACACGCTGCGCTCCGTCCTGCGGCCGGAGGGTGGGGATGTCGACGTGAGGATCGGGCGCGAAAACCCCGTGGGCGAGATGCACGACTGCAGCATCGTGTGTGCGACGTACTGGGTCCGCGGACAGCCCGTCGGCGTGCTCGGCGTCGTGGGACCGACGCGGATGCCGTACGGTAGAATGATCGGCATGGTGAGGTACCTTGCGCGTACGCTCAGCGACAGACTGAGCCGCGAGGAGTGAGCGCGCCGCAATCCAACACGCGCGGAACCGACTCGATCCGAAGCCATGGCGCGCGACTACTACCAGGTCCTCAACGTTCCCCGAAACGCTTCTGCTGAGGAGATCAAGCAGGCGTACCGGCGCCTCGCCCGTGAGTATCACCCCGACGTGCGCCGCGAGGACCCTCAGGCCGAAGAACGGTTCAAGGAGATCAACGAGGCCTTCCAGGTCCTCAGCGATCCGGAGCGGCGGGCGCAGTACGACCGCTTCGGGACCGTCACCGCAGCCGGCACGCGCGACTTCGACTTCGGGTTCGGCAGCCCGTTCGAGGACCTGTTCGATGCATTTTTCGGCGGGGTGCGCACAGGGGCTGCCCGCGAGCCGGGCCCCGAGCGCGGTTCGGATCTGCGCTACGACCTGGAGATCAGCCTGGAGGAAGCCGCGCACGGTGCGGAGCGACACATCGATGTCGCGCGCCTGGAAACCTGCCCCCACTGCTTCGGCACCGGCGCGGAGGCCGGGGGCGGGGTGGAGGTCTGCCCGACCTGCCGCGGCAGCGGCCAGACCCGGACGTGGCAGCGCACGCTGCTTGGGCACTTCACCCACGTGTCGACGTGCCGGCAGTGCGGAGGCCGCGGACGCGTCGTGCGGAATCCTTGTCGGCGCTGCCGCGGAACCGGCCGCGCCGAGGTCGAGCGCACGCTGACCGTGCGAATTCCGGCGGGGGTCGAAGACGGCATGCGGCTGCGCCTGGCGGGCGAAGGGGAGGCCGGCCTGCGCGGAGGCGGGCGGGGCGACCTCTACGTCGTGATCCACATCGCGCCGCATCCGCTCTTCGAGCGGCGGGGGCAGCACCTGTATGCGGAGATCCCAATCACCATGGTGCAGGCAGCCCTGGGCGGCACGGTGGAGGTCCCGACGCTCGACGGGCCGGAGAGGGTGACGATTCCCCAGGGGACCCAACCCGGAGACGTGGCGGTGCTGCGCGGGAAGGGGATGCCGGACCTGCAGGGTCGGCGCGGAGATCTGTACGTTCGATGGAAGGTCGAGATCCCGCGGCAACTGAGCCGCGAGGAGCGCCGCGCCCTCCTGCAGTTTGCCAGGGTCCGCGGCGAGCACATCCAGCCCGGGCGCCGGAGGATCGTGGACAAGGTGAAGGACCTGCTGCAGTGACCCCGATCCGCAGGCAGCGACAGGCCTCGCCGGTTCATCGGATGCGCTGGCTGGAAGTTTCGGTGGTCACGGGCGAAGAGGCGGCCGAGGCGGTCGGCGCGATCCTCCTGGACCTGGGCAGAGGGTACGTCGAGGAGCATGCCGACGGGGACGTCCGGCTCACCGCTTACGTTCCATCGGGTGCGGTCGGCCGCGCGTCCGCGGTCCGGGGCCGCGTGCGTGCACTGCGCGCGTTCGGGCTCGACCCGTCCCCGGCACGCGTGACGGTACGGACGATTCCCGCCACCGACTGGGCGGAGGCGTGGAAGAAACACTTCCGGCCGTTCCGGGTCGGCCGCTTCCTCGTCTGCCCGCCGTGGCAACGGGCGCAACCGGCCCCCGGAGAGGTGCCGCTGGTCCTGGATCCCGGGATGGCGTTTGGGACCGGGCTCCACGGTTCGACTCGCCTATGCCTGCAGGCCCTGGCGGAGTGTGTGCGCGGGGGCGAGACGGTCTTCGACGTCGGGACGGGCTCGGGGATCCTCGCGATCGCCGCGGCACGGCTCGGGGCCGGCAGGGTAGTGGCGATCGACAACGATCCGCTGGCCTGCCGCATCGCCGCGGCCAACGCCCGCGCTAATGGCGTGGCCGAGCGAGTGACGGTCAGGGCAGGGGATCTGTTGCGCGGGGTCCGCGTCCGCGCCGACCTCATCTTGATGAACATCGTCGCGCCGGCTATCGTGCGGGCCGCCCCGCAGGTCGTACGGCGGCTGAGAGCGGGCGGCCGCTTCGTCGCTTCGGGCATCGTCGCATCGTCGTTGACACCGGTCCTCAGCGCAGTCTCGCGTGCCGGCCTGTCCGTGGACCGCGAACTGGCAGAGGGCGAGTGGCGGTGCGTGGTGTGCTCGGCCCAAAGCCCCGACCGTCTTGCGACGACCGTCCGCTGATGTCCATGCACCGTCTGCTGGTGATCCGGCACCCGATCGCTGCGGATCTGTTGCGCGTGGAGGGAGGAGAGGCGCACCACGCCGTCCACGTCCTGCGGCTGCGCGGAGGGGACCGTTTCGTGGCCTTCGACGGCCGAGGGGCGGAGTGGGAGGCCGAGGTGGTGGCGGTCGCCGGGGACGAGATCGTGGCGCGCGTGGTCTCCGAGCGCCCGGCGGTGACCCTCCCGTATCGGCTGACGCTGTACCAGGGTCTGCCCAAGGCGGACAAGATGGACCACATCGTCCGCATGGGCACCGAAGTGGGGGTGTCGGTGTTCGTACCGGTGCTCGCGGGCCGCAGCGTGAAGCGAGGAGCGCGCCTGGACCGCTGGCGGCGTATCGCGTCGGAGGCTTGCAAGCAGTCGCGGCGCGCGCAGATCCCCGAAGTCTGCGAGCCCGTGGACTTCGCCGCGGCGCTGGAGCGGTTCCGTCGGCACGCGGTGCGCCTGGCCCTATGGGAGGGCGGAGGCGTCCCGATCCTGCGGGCGCTGGCGCAGGCAGATCGCGCTTGGGACATCGGGGTGTTCGTCGGCCCCGAAGGCGGGTTCGAGGAGCGCGAAGTCGATGCCCTGCGGGAGGTGGCCACGCTGTGCGGTCTCGGGCCGCTCGTCCTGCGCACGGAGACCGCCGCGGTCGCGGCGGGGGCGATCGTGCTCGGATGGTGCGGCGCGGGCGCAGCGGGTGGGGAGGGTTTGCATCGGCCGGGCTGACCTGATACAGTTGTGCGATAGACACCATTAAGGCTCTCCGGGAGGGAGCCATGGCGGCCAATACGGTGGCAGTCGCTCGGTGTGCCCGCGTCCTGTGGACGCGGGCCTTCGTTGTGCCCGGGGATGCATAATGATACGATAATGTGCATGAACATGCAAATGGCAGATGCGCCGTCCGGTCCTCCGACTCCGGAGGAGGTTTGGCGGCGGGGGTGGCTGGTGCTGGAGGACGGGACGGCCTTTTGCGGCCGGGTGGTCGGGGCGGAAGGCGAGGCCGCAGGCGAGGTGGTGTTCACGACCAGCATGACCGGATACCCCGAAGTCCTTACAGACCCCTCGTACGCCGGGCAGATCGTGGTGATGGCGTTTCCCATGATCGGCACGTACGGGTTGGACCCGGCCTGGGCGGAGTCCCGACGACCCTTCCTGCGGGGGTTCGTGGTGCGGTGGGCGAGCCCGTACACGTCGCACTGGCAGGGTTCCGTGGCGCTGGGCGACTACCTGCGGCGCTGGAACGTGGTGGGGCTGAGCGGGATCGATACGCGCAAGTTGGTGCGCCACCTGCGCGGCGGGGGGCTCAAGCGCGGGGTGATGATGACCGGTGACGCCGACCCCGCGCTGCTCGCAGCCCGCGCGGCAGCCGCCCCGGACGTGGGGGACGTCGACCTGGTCGCAGAGGTGACGCCGCCGGGGTGCTTCGTGGTGCCCGGTGGTGGACCGCGCATCGCGGTGGTGGACTGCGGGCTGAAGATGGGCATCGTCCGGGAACTCCACGCCCGTGGGTGTGAGGTCATCGTGGTCCCCGCCACCGCTACCGCATCGGAGATCGCAGCGCTGTCGCCGGAGGGGCTGGTGATCAGCAACGGGCCCGGCGATCCCGCGCGGTTGCGATCGATCGCGGCCGAGGTCCGATCGCTGTGGGGCCGCCTGCCCATCTTTGGAGTGTGTCTGGGCAACCAGATTTTGGCGCTGGCCGCGGGGGCGCGGACGTTCAAGCTGCCGTTCGGCCACCGCGGTTCGAACCACCCGGTTATCGAAACCGAAGGCCGCCGCGTGCGGATCACGACGCAGAACCACGGGTATGCCGTCGACGAGGCGTCGCTGGCCGGGACGGGTCTAAGCGTCACGCACCGGAACCTGCACGATGGGACCGTCGAGGGGTTGCGCCACGTGGCACTCCCTCTGTTCGCCGTCCAGTTCCACCCCGAGGCCAGCCCTGGGCCGCGCGACTCGCGCGACCTGTTCGACGCGTTCTTGCAGATGGTCCACTCGGTTCGCGCGCCGGAGCCTGCCTGATGCCGCGGCGTCCGGACCTGCGCAAGGTGGTGGTCATCGGGTCGGGGCCGATCGTCATCGGCCAGGCCGCCGAGTTCGACTACTCGGGCACGCAGGCGTGCCGCGCGCTGACCGAAGAAGGCATCGAGGTCGTCCTGGTCAACAGCAATCCCGCGACGATCATGACCGACGCGGAGACGGCCGACCGGGTCTACCTCGAGCCGCTCACCCCGGAGTTCCTCACGCGCGTGCTGGAACAGGAAAGACCGCAGGGGATCGTGGCGACGCTGGGCGGGCAGACGGCCCTGAATCTGGCCGCCGAGCTGGATCGGCGGGGCGTGCTCGACCGTCTGGGGGTGGAGGTCCTGGGCACCCCCCTGGAGGCGATCCGCGACGGCGAGGACCGCGACCGGTTCCGGGCGGCGATGGTCCGCATCGGGCAACCGGTGCCCGAGAGCGCGATCGCCTCGACGCCAAAGCAGGCCGTGGAGTTCGCGCGAGCGCTGGAAGGCGCGGTGGTGATCCGGCCGGCATTCACGCTGGGCGGCACCGGAGGAGGGCTCGCCCGCTCGCTCGAGGAGGTCGCCGCGCTGGCTGCGCGCGGCATCGCCGCCAGCCCCATCGCTCAGGTCCTCGTGGAGCGATCGCTGGAGGGGTGGAAGGAGATCGAGTACGAGGTGGTGCGCGACGGCGGGGACACGTGCATCACGATCTGCAACATGGAGAACATCGATCCGATGGGCGTGCACACCGGAGACAGCATCGTGGTGGCGCCCAGCCTGACTTTGAGCGACCGCGATCATCAGATGCTGCGCAGCGCGGGGATCGCGATCGTGAGGGCGCTGGGGATCGAGGGCGCGTGCAACGTCCAGTTCGCGCTCGACCCCGGCAGCGAGCGTTACTACGTGATCGAGGTGAACCCGCGCCTGTCCCGCAGCAGCGCGCTGGCGAGCAAGGCCACCGGCTATCCGATCGCGCGCGTGGCGGCCAAGATCGCGATCGGATACCGGCTGCACGAGATCCAAAACCCCATCACGCGTGGGGTGGCCTGCTTCGAACCCGCACTCGACTACGTCGTCGTCAAGATCCCGCGGTGGCCGTTCGACAAGTTCGCCGACGCCGACCGCCGGTTGGGCACCCAGATGAAATCCACCGGGGAGGCCATGGGCATCGGCCGCACGTTCACCGAGGCGTTGCTCAAGGCGGCGCGCTCTGTGGAGTCGCGCAACCGAGGGCTGTGGCATCCGGACCTGGCGGCGTGTTCGGAGGCTGACCTGTGGGCGCGGGTCGAAATGCCCAGCGACGACCGTCTGTGGGCGGTGGCGGAGCTGCTGCGGCGGGGCGCGGACGCTCGCCGGATCGCCGCATCCAGCGGGATCGATCCTTTCTTCGTGTGGGAGATCGAGCGGATCGTGGCCACCGAGCGCCGGCTGCTGCACGATCACTCCGAGTCGGCGCTGCGAGAGGCCAAGACGGTGGGGCTGTCCGACGTCGAGATCGCACGGTTGTGGGGATGCGAGGAGGATGCGGTCCAGAAGCGGCGCCGCGCCGCCGGCATCCGTCCCACCTACAAACTGGTGGACACCTGCGCCGGAGAGTTCCCCGCCGCCACTCCCTACTACTACAGCACGTACGAAGAGGAAGACGAGGCAACCCCGGACCCCCGCCCGTGCGCCGTCGTGCTGGGATCGGGCCCCATCCGCATCGGCCAGGGGATCGAGTTCGACTACAGCACCGTCCACGCGGTGCGGTCGCTGCGCGAGGCGGGGCTGCGGGCCGTCATCGTGAACAACAACCCGGAAACCGTAAGCACCGACTTCGACATCTCCGACCGGCTGTACTTCGAGCCGCTGACCCCGGAGGACGTCCTGAACGTCGTCGAGCACGAGCGGCCGGTCGGCGTCCTGGTGCAGTTCGGAGGGCAGACGGCGCTGAACCTGGCCGGGCCCCTGGCGCGGGCCGGCGTCCCGGTGCTCGGCACTCCCGTGGAGAGCCTGGACACCTCCGAGGACCGCCTTAAGTTCGACACTCTGCTGGAATGCCTGGGGATCCTGCGTCCGCCGGGCGGTGCGGTGCGGTCGGTCGAACAGGCAGACGTGCTCGCCGAGCGCATCGGGCTTCCGGTGCTTGTCCGGCCCTCCTACGTACTGGGAGGCCGGGGGATGCGGATCGTCCACAATTACACCGATTTGCGCGCCATCGTGCGCGAGGCGCTGGCGATCGACCCGCGGCATCCGGTGCTCATCGATGCCTACCTGGAGGGGACCGAACTCGAGGTGGACGCGGTCGCCGACGGCGAGAACCTGTTGCTGCCGCCCGTCATGCAGCACGTGGAGCGCGCCGGCGTCCACTCCGGCGACAGCATGATGATCTTCCCGGCGCCGCGGCTGAGCCCGGAGATCGCCGATCGCATCTCCCAGATCCTCCAGACGCTGAACCGCGCACTGTCCGTGCGGGGTTTTCTCAACGCCCAGTTCGTGGTCTGGGGGTACCGCGTCTACCTGCTGGAGGTCAACCTGCGCGCCAGCCGCACCGTCCCATTCGTCAGCAAGGTGCTGGGCGTCCCGCTGGTGCAGATCGCCACGCGCGTGATGCTCGGGTCGACGCTGGCGGACTTGGGCTTTCCTGGCGTGTACCACCTGCCGCCGCCGCGTCAGGTGGCGGTCAAGGCGCCGGTGTTCTCGTCCGAGAAGCTTGGCGGGGCGGAGGTCGCGCTGGGCCCGGAGATGCGGTCCACCGGGGAGGCGATCGGCGTGGACCGCACGCTTGCGGCCGCGCTGTACAAGGCGTTCCTGGCCGCGGGCATGGCGCTGCCGACCGCGGGGGACGTGCTGCTGTCGGTTCCGCCCCGAGGTCACCGCGAGGCCGTGCGGCTCGCGCGGCGGCTGCTCGGTCTGGGGGTCGACCTGCGGGCGACGCCGGGGACCGCCGCGGCGCTGCAGCGCGCGGGCATCCCGTGCCGGCCGGTGTCCCACGCCGATGCGGTGGGAGCCATCCGCGCCGGCGAGATCAGCGCGGTGGTCAACGTCCCCTCCGCCGGGTACGACCCTTCCCGACTGGGTTTCCGGATCCGGCGGGCAGCCGCCGAGCGGCGCATTGTCTGCCTGACCTCGCTTGAGACCGCGTGGGCGCTCGCCGACGTCCTCGAGGCCATCCAGCAGCAGGCGTTCGCCGAACCCAGGGCCATGGCGGGCCCCGCGCCCCTCGCATAGCCCGATCAGGAACGGACGGGTCTGGTGGCGAGCCGACTCGTATAAGCGGGTGGCACTGATCTTGCTCAGCAAATGTCTGTCGGGTCGCGGTTGAATTGGCCGTGAGGTCGCAGGAACTGCTTCGCGGACGCAGAAAGTGGGTAAGTTTTCGAATCCGTGTAGAAGCGCGGCGCGGGTAAGGGGAGGTCGGGGCATCAAACCGCTGCGGTCCAGCCGACCCGATTGGGAGCAGGGGTTCACGTTGATCGAACTCCTGTTCGTCATGGCGATCCTCGCCATCTTATTGACAGTCGCCTTCACCGCCTACCAGCGGGTGATCATGGAGCGCCGGGTTCAGAACGTCACGCGGGAGCTGGCTGCGGACATCCGGGTCGCCCAGCAGGCGGCTGTCGCGAAGTCTGCGGAGGCAAAGTGCGTGGGGGTGGCCTTCGGGGCGATGCGCGCCGGCGTGTACGTCGTGCCGGAAGGAGCGGGGTTCGCCTGTCAGAGTCCGACCGCGGCCCAGCTGGCTGGCTACGGAATCCTGCTAAGCTCCCACGACTACCCAGTGGGAGTGACGGTACAGACCACCCCGGGGGACGCCATCGTCTTCGTGCCGTCGGGCTCGCCATATCCCACCTGTACCGGGGCGGACTGCACGGGCTTCCGCGTCACCGTCTCGGGCGGCACCCACACGCGGAGGGTATGCGTGGGCTCGGCGGGTCTGGTTACCGTTCCGCCGCCAGGTGCACCGTGCCCCGGAGGGGGCGGGTGATGAGGCGCGCTCACCGATTCACGGCAGTCCCACGGAGCCAGGCCGGGCTGTCCATGCTCGAGGTCGTGGTGGCGGTCACGCTGGTCGTCGTCGTCTTGCTCGCCAGCATGCAGGTGGTGACGAGGACCGTGGCGCAGGTCGGGACGGCAAGGACCGCGCAGGCCGAGCGGGCCGCGCGGGCAAAGACGATCGCCTCCCAGTGGTTGCAGGCCGAACTCGAATACCTGAAGTCGCAAGGGTTTGGGTCGCTGGTGACCATCTTCACGAGCCCCACGCCGCCGGCGGGGTGGACCACCGTCGGCAGCACCCGCCGGCGCACGATTACCCCGGGAACGCAGTTGCCGGGGGAGACGCCCCTGCCGGATACCTTCGAGAAGGCCGTGATCACACTGTACGTCGAGACCTTTGAGAAACTGAATCCGCAGTGCACTTCGAACTGCAGCATCGACATCATTACGCTGGCTGCCAGAGTGGACCTGTTTCGCAGCGCGACAGATGCCGTGCCGTTCGTCTCGGGTCAGACGAGCATGGTGAAGCAATGAAAGCGCCTGCAACCGATACGGGACGAGCCGGGCCCGCCCGAGAGGCGGGGCTGACACTGGTGGAGTTGCTCATCGCGCTGGCGATGATCGCGGTCGTGCTGTCGGGGATGTTCGTGACCCTGCGGGCGATGCTGGAGACGTGGGCCACGGGACAGCATCGCGTCGGCGTCCAGCAGAACGCGCGCCACTCCCTGGAGTGGATCACCCGCAGGATCCGGCTCGGAGGACAACCGGAAGTGTGCGGAGCCGCTCCGGTGCTTCCGATCTTCCGAAACCCACCGGGTGGCAACATCAATGAGAGTCTGATTCGGTTTGCCGCTTCCGTTGGTCCTTGCGGTACGCCGGTCAAGGAGTACGAGTACCTGGTAGACGGTGGCCGGCTGATCGAGAGGACCTACAGCCTCGGGGCAACGACGCCGGAGGCCGTTCGTCCGCTGACCGTCGTCGAAGAGGTGGGGATCATCACGGTCACGGGGATCAACTTCTGCTACTACGACGTAAAGGACCAACCGCTCAACGGGGGAACGGAACCCTGCACGGGCAGCGTATCCTCGACGAACCTCGGTCGGATCTTCCGCGTGAAGATCCGACTCGAGTTGGTGAGCGGCAGGGCGGGCGAGGTACTGGTCCTGCGAACACAGGCGACTCCAAGGTTGGTGCTGAGCCCATGAGAATCTCAGGTCGCACACGCGGTATGAGATTGAGGCAGTCGATCGGCCCGGTCATCGGGTCGGAGTCGGGCGTCGCGCTCGTGATCGCGCTGATCACGATCGTGGTGATGTTGTTGGTCTCCGTAGCGCTCGTGGCGGCGGCGATGACGGAGACGCTCTCCGTGCAAGCCGGCGAAGACTCCGCGCGCGCGTTCTACGTGGCCGAAGCCGCAGCTTCTAGGGCCGTCGCCTCGCTCCGGTTGGACACTGACTGGACCACGGACGGCACGGGGATCGATGCGACCGGGCGGTGCGGCACAGACGCGGGCAGACCCGTGCTGTTCGACCTGATGAGTGGCAGGTGCATGGGGCCGACGGACTATCCCGAGGGGATGCCGTATCCGACGTGGGAAGACCCCGTGGGGGTGGCGCCCGGAGGCGGGAGCGGAGGTGGCGGAGGCACCGGCCGGTGCATCGACTCGAGCACCCCTGGGGGACCCGGCGCGGTGCCGTCTCCGAATCCGCCGGCGGCTGTCCCGCCCGGCAACCCTCGGTTCATCGTGACCTACGAGACCACCGGGCGCTCCAAGGACCGTATCAACCTGCGCGTCATCGGACGGGTGGGCCGCGCCACCCGGGGGTTCACGTTCACCGCGCACCGGCTGTATCCGGCCGATTTCGCGGTCTACTCGAGCACGAGCGTGAATGCCCAGGTTTCGGGCAACGGCACGTGGCGGATCCGCGGGTCCGTCTACATGCGTCAGGATTGGCTGTTCCACGGCAACTCCTTTCAACTCAACGACCGGCCGCTCAACGTCGGCGAGACGGAGCCCTATCGGAACCAGACCTTCATCTGCGGCAATCTGGACCTGAACGGCAATCCCAAGCTCGGGACCTCAACGCAGCCCATGGAGGGTGTACATATCGGTGGACGCATCATCATCAGCGGCAACCAGCCGTACGACTGCGGGACCCCGGGGCCGGAGATCTGCACGCGGTTCATGGACGATAAGGTGCCCGACATTCAACTGGAAGACGTCGGATCGTTCGTGGACGGGCTGAAGGCGAACCGCACCAACGCGCTGACGTCCGATGGCACTCGGTTGCGGATGTTCCGGTACAGCGGCTCCGGCTGGACGGCCGCGGACAACGCAAACCTGGATTTCGGCGCGGACGCGTTGAGGCTGCCCAAGATCGGAAGGGAAGCGGACTGCCAAAGCGCTCCCGGCCATCCGAGCCCCAACAGGGCCCAGTTGCAGACGATCCTGCAGAGTTGCGCTGCCTACTACATGGGCTACAATGTCAGCACCGGGCTCCGGGGTGTTCTGTTTGTCGCGGCTGGTCAGCGGATCTACGTCCCGGGTAAGGTCAGCATGGGAAACAGCCGGGACGTCTTCTATCAGGTCGACGACAACCCAAATCTGGACGCCGCCAGCACGGCGGGGGAGTCGGAGGGCGACGCGAGCATCATCGCCGTAGGCTGCGAGGGCTGCACCAACCCTGCGCTTGACGTATCGGAGATGATCCGATCGCGCAGCGCGGCGGGTGTGTGCACCTCCACGAGCAACTCGAACCGGTTTCCACGCCTCGACGCACTGGCGTTCGCGGTGAAGGGAAGCGTGACGTTCGGGCTCAATGGCAACGCCGCAAGCCAGGAGCTCCAGGGAAGCTTCATCGCCCGCAACAGCATCCGGTTGACCAAGGATGCCCAGATCTACGGTCAGGTCATCGCCAATGCCCTCGAGTTTGAGCAGAACGTGGACCTCTGCCAGGTGGCGGGCCTCAAGGACTTTCTGCCGGCGGCCGTCGGGACGTTCCTGGAGGGGGGCAAGCCGTCGGTCATCATCACCAACTGGCGGGAGATCCTCTGAGGCGGGCGTGGTGAGCAGGTTTGGGCCCAATATCCTGTCGGTCGGGACTAGGGGAGCCGGAAGTTGGGCATAGGATCCTGAGAGATTCGCAGCCGATCTTGCAGGAATCGGTGATCGGGATACCGAACGTGCTTCCGGCACAGCAAGTGCAAAGCAAGTCCTGACCGAACTTTCACATCAAGATAGGCACCCGTTCTGGCTGACCGAGGGGAGGCCGGATGGCCGGTACAGTGGTAGGACTCGACATCGGAAGCAGCACGATCAAAGTCGCCGAGGTCGCCAGGGCCAGCCGGGACTTCCGCATCGCCCGCGCCGCAGTCGTGCCCACGCCGTACGGGGCCGTCCTGGAAGGGGCGGTCGCCAACACCGAGGCCCTCAAAGACGCCATCTCCGCGGCCTTCCAGCAGGCGGGGATCCGCAACCGGAGGGTGAACACCGCGCTGGGCGGCAAGGCAGTCGTCGTCCGCGAGATCCAGTTGCCGGGGATGCCGGACGAAGAGCTCGCGCAGGCCGTCCGGTTCGAAGCGGAGCGCTACCTGCCGGTGTCCGGCGAGAACCTCGCCGTCGACTACCACGTCTTCGAGCGGGCGAAGCAGGGGCAGCGGGAGCGCACGGAGGTGCTGTTCGTCGCAGCTCGGCGGGACGTCGTCGACGGGTTTGTGAACGTGATGAGGCAGGCGGGCGTCACCCCCGAGGTGATGGAGGTCACCTCCTTTGCGCTGATGCGCGCCTTTCAGAAGGAAACCAGCGACGGCGCGCTCCTGATCGCCGACCTGGGGGCGGAGTCCACCGACGTCATCGTCGTGCACGACGGAAGGCTGCGCCTGTCGCGCAGCGTGCCCGTGGGTGGCAACATGCTGACGCGCGCCGTGGCCGCAGCCCTGGACCTGGAACCCACGGCGGCACAGGTCGTTAAGGAAGAAAAAGCCGTCGCCCCGCTGGGCCGTGGGGTACCCGAGGACCCGACCGCCGCCAGGGTGGTCGAGGCGGTTGCCCCCGTGATCGGGGACATGGTGACGGAGATCCGGCGTTCCGTGGAGTTCTTTCAGTCCCGCGGAAGCGACAGGGTTCGCAAGGCGATCCTCGTCGGGGGAACCGCCAGGATGCCCAACCTGCCGGCGCTCTTTGCGGATGAACTGGGGCTGCCCGTGGAAGTCGGAGACGTGCTGGTAGCGATGCCCGCAGATCACGCGCCAGCAGGCAGCGGGCCGGTGATCGCGGCCGCGGTCGGCCTCGCGCTGAGGGGAGCCGAGCCATGACGATCCGGATCAACCTGCTCGCACCCGAGCGCAAGCGGCGTCCCGGACTGGGACCGGTCGGATGGGGTCTGCTGGTGGTGCTCGTGGTCGCGGTCGGGCTCGTGGTCTACGGGATCGTCCTGCAAGGACGCATGGCCGATCTGCGCCGTCAGATCGCCGACCACAACGCGGAGATCGAGCGCATCCGGCCCCAGGCTGCTGAGGTCGAGCGGATGAAGCGCGCCGTGGAGTCGCTGCGCCGGCGCGAGACCTTGATCCAGCAGTTCTTCGCCTCTCAGATCCCCGCCGCAGAGGCGGTCAGTGACCTCAGCCAGGTGATCCCGCAGGACACGTGGCTGACGGCGTTTTCGGTGCAGGGCGGACGCGCGGTCCAGGTGGACGGGACGACGACGGCCAACAACGAGTCCGTCGCTGTCTTCATGGTGAACCTGGAGCAGTCGCCGTACTTCCGAAACGTGGACCTCTCAGTGAGCGAGCGACAGGCGATCGGACAGCGCAATGTCAGCAGGTTCACGCTGACCGCCGAGCTGGAGGGGTCCCCCAGGGCCCGGGCTTCGGCCGAGGACACGGGGGGCACGCGATGACCCTGCGGCCGCGCGAGTGGTTCTTGGTGTTCGCGGTCATCGTGATCGCGATGGTCGCGGGCTTTTACTTTTTCTTCTACCAGCCGCAGCAGGCCGAAGCGCGTCGGCTGGAAGCCGAACTCGAGCGGGTCGCCTCCGAGCGCCAGCGCCTGGAAGCCCTCGTGGCGGAGGGGCCCGAGGTGGAGCGGGAGTTCAACGAGACCCGGGCCCGGGTCGCAGAACTCGAGACCAAACTGCCGTCCGCCCGCGAGATCCCCACTCTTTTGGTCCAGTTGGAGCAAACGGTCCGGGAGTCGCAGGCGACGATCACCCTGATCCGCCCGGGTCCTCTGCAGACCGGTACGGCACCGGCGGGGCAGCGACAGCAGCCCGAACAGATCCAGTATCAGACGTTCAGCGTCGAACTGGGAGCCGAGGGGAATTACGCGGCGCTCGTTGACTTCCTGGAGCGCCTGCAGGACTTCCCCCGGTTGCTCGTGCTGTCGGACGTAAGGGTCACGCCGACGGCAGCCCAGGGGGTCCCGGCGGGGCAACTGCTGGCGTTGACGGTGCGTGCGACGACCTATGTGCTTCCTGAGGCGGTGAGCCGATGAGTGCCCGCCCACCAAGACAGCAGCAGAGCCGGGTTATGCCTTACCTGCTGGTGATCCTGGCGGTGCTGGTCGGCTACTACCTCTACACGCGGGTGCTGGCTCCTCCACCGACGGGCGGACCGCCGCAACCGCCCCCCCCGGTCGCCGCCACGCCGGCGCCGCCGGTCGCAGAGGCGACGTCGACCCCGCAGCCCCCGTCCGGGGTCCAGGCAGGCGTGGAACTGCCAGCGAGGGCGGTGGGCCGCGGCAACCCGTTTGTGCCGCTGGTGGTGCCACCGCAGGCCGCGGCGGCGCCGCGGCCGGCTGCGCCGCCGCCTCCGGCCGTGCCTCCGCCGTTCTTCCCTGGGCCCCCGGCGCCCGGGGTGCCCACCGGAACCGGGCCCGGCCTGGCCGCGACCCCGGGACCGCCGCGGCCGCCGGCTCGGGTGGCGGGGGTGTTGATCCAGGACGGCGAGCGGATGGCGATCTTGGACATCGGTGGAACGACCTACATCGTCAAGGTCGGAGACATCGTGGAAGGCTTCAGGGTCATCGAGATCACGGCGCAGAGAGTAGTGCTGCGGCAGGGGGAGACACGGTTGGAGCTGGAGCTGGGAGGTGGGGAGGAGCGATGAACAGGCGCCGCGCACGTGCAAGCCGTACTCCGGGTCGCCTGGCGGTTGCGGCCGCGGCGGGCCTGCTCGCGGCGGTGCTCGTGATCCCGGCACAGCCCGCGGCTGCAGCGCTCGTGACCGTCACGGACGTCACGGTGAAGGAGTTCGTCGGCAAGGTGCAGATCGCGATCCTGGCCACGGGCGCGGTCCGCTACCGGCTGGCCGACTGGTCCGGGAAACCCGACACGATGGTCGTCGTCGACATCCTCGGGGCCCGACTGGGCTTTTCGGCCGGAGAACTCGCTTACCGGAAGGGCGATGTGGCCCGCGTCCGCGTCGGGCAGTTCAACGAGACCACGGTCCGCGTGGTCGTGGAACTCAGCGTCAGCCGGTCGTACACGGTGCAAACCGCGGACGGAAACCGGGCGGTGGTCGTCGCGGTCTTGAGTCCGGCGACAGGCGCCTCCCACCCGGCCGCGTCCGCCCAAGCCGGCGCGCCCATGGGGCAGACCCAGCCCGTCGCCCAAGCGCAGCCCGCCGCTCAGGCAACCCCCGTACCCACGCGGCGGTTCACACTGGAATTCCGGGACGCGAAGATGTCCGACGTCCTGGCTGCGTTGGCGCGCCTGTCGAACCTCAACATCGTGGTGGCGCCGGAAGCTGCGGATCGGCGCGTCACGATCAGGCTCGTCGGCGTGACGCTGGAGGAAGCGCTGGACCTCTTGACACGACCACTTGGACTGGCGTGGGCCCGGGTGGGCCGGAGCATCGTGGTTGGGCCGGCGGATCGGATCGCGGAGCAGCAGGTCGAGATCCGATACTATCGGTTGCGCCACGCGCGCGCCGCCGACGTGAGGGATCGCGTCGAAGCCCTCGTCTTCGGCCGAATCCGACCGGCTCAGCAGCAGCAGATCGGCCCAGCCGGCCAGGTCCAGGTCGTGACCACCGCGCAGGTAGTGGAGAGGACGCCGATCGTGGTCGACGAGCGCACGAACACGCTAATCGTGGTCGCGACGCGCGAACAGCACCAGCTGATCGCCGGCATCATCGCTCAGCTCGACGTGCAGATCCCGGTCGTCGCGCTCTCCACACGCGTGTATCCGTTGAAGTGGCTCGCCGCCGACATCAACCGCGGTGAGTCAGGCCAGCCGGCACGCGATCCGCTGGCGGAGATCCGCACCCTGCTCACCGAGCAGCTCCGGCCGTCGACCCCGCAGATCAGCATCGACTACCCGAACAACGCGCTGATCGTCACGGCGACCGAGGGTGACCACCAGCGCATCCAGCAGCTGCTGGCGATCGTGGACGTACCGATCCAGCAACTGCTCGTCGAGGCGACGGTCGTTGACATTAACCTCGACCAGCTAAAGGATCTCGGCTTCGACTGGAACGTGGTTGGCCAGGTCTTCACGGCTCCTTACATCGGGGCCACGATCGATTTCTTTGCCGCGCTGCGGCTGCTGGTGAGCGATGGGAGAGGACGAGTGCTGGCGAATCCGCGCATCGTCACGCGCGACGGCCAGGCGGCTCAGACGTTCGTCGGCGATCAGATCCCCGTGGTGACGGGATTCGACGAGCAAGGGCGACCGATCATCCAGACGATCGACGCGGGCGTGAAGCTGAACATCACGCCGAAGATCAACCCGGACGGGTTTGTCACGACGCGGATCTTGGCCGAAGTCGGTTCGCTGGTCGTGGTCGGAAACGCGGTCGGGAAGACCACACGCCAGGCGACCAGTACTCTGACCGTCAAGGACGGCACGCCGATCGTGATCGGCGGACTGATCCGCAACGAGGAGAGGCACCGGGTGGTCAAGGTGCCGATCCTGGGAGACATCCCGATCATCGGCTGGCTGTTCCGCCGGGAGATCACCGAGCGCAGCAACCGGGAAGTCGTGTTCATCATCACGCCGCGGGTGCTGCCCAAGCTGACGGAACCCAGGACCTGAGTCGTCGGGGTCGGCGAAGCCGGAGGGAGACGTGAGACCGCACGGGTGGGCGTGGGCGATACCGGGGGCGGTAACCCTGGTGGCGATTGCGCTGGCCGGGACGGCGCTTGCCTTCGACCTCTCGGCGACCTACCCGAACGATGCGGCGTTCGTCCAGGCCGTAGCCCCGCTGCGCGCGGCGGCCCAGGCGAACCCGCGCAATGCGGACGCGCGGTTCCGGCTCGGATACGCGTACTACTGGACGTGGCGTCTGTGGCGGGTGGGGAGCATCGCCTACGGCGCGGACTACCACCGCACGGCGGAGTCGGAGTTCCGGGCGGCGATCGCCGCGGACGAAAAGCACGTGGACGCGTACCTTGCGCTTTACAATCTCTACCAGTCGCGGGGCGACTGGGACGCAGCCGAAGCGCTGCTGCCCAAACTGATGGAGCTGAGCAAGGACTTCGCGGTGCTGGCCCGGGCGGGCGCGGTGCCGCCCCCTCCGCTGGTTCCGGCGGTCCAGGTGCCGGGTGCAGTCCCGACGCCGCCGCCGTTCCCGGCACTGGCCGACCCGAGGTTTAGGGCCTCGGACTACTTCGTGGTGGTGGACCTCGCGACCGGATTGATCTACAGGCTGAGCTGCCCGCAGCTTCCGCGGATCGAGCGCGCCGCGTTCTTCCTCATCAAATGGGAGGCGATCGCCCTGGGCCACCGTCCGGCGACGGGACCCTGTGCGCCCCCCTGACCTGCGCTCCGCCCGCGTCACCCTCTCTGCTCCGACGACGGAGGGGGCAAGGGGCTTTCAAGGATCGGCGCCGCCGGCATTGCGGGACCGGTGCTGATATGACCGGGTTGGCATTCGTCTTCGGCGCCATCTTCGGCTCCTTTACAAACGTCCTGATCCACCGCCTCCCCCGAGGGGAGTCGGTGATCCTGCCGGGATCGAGGTGCCGGTCGTGCGGCCGCCGGCTGGAGTGGTGGGAGAACGTTCCGATCTTGAGTTTCCTCGCCCTGCGCGGGCGGTGCCGGACGTGCGACGCGCGGATCTCGCCTCGCTACCTGGTAGTCGAGATCCTCGTCGCCGGGTTGTTCGCCTACTGCGCCTGGCGGCATGCGCTGACCTGGGAGGGGGCGGCGTGTGCGGTCTTCGGGGTGCTGCTGGTCGCGGTGTTTTTCATCGACCTCGAGCACAAGATCATCCCGGACCGCATCACGCTGCCGGGTATGGCGCTGGGCCTGGTGCTCTCCGGGTTGCGCGACGGACCCTGGGGGATGGCGGCCGGTGCGGCGGCGGGCCTGGGTGCCGGTGGCGTGTTGTTGCTGATCGCGATGGCAAGCCGCGGAGGCATGGGCGGGGGAGACGTCAAGCTCGCGGCGATGATGGGCACGTTCCTGGGCTGGCCGCTGATCGGGGTGGGCCTGTTCGCGGGTGTGCTGATCGGTGGGTTGGTCGCGCTCGTGCTGCTGGCCACCGGCATCAAGAAGCGCAAGGACCACATCCCCTTCGGACCGGCGCTTGCGGTCGGGGGGTTTGTGGCGATGGAATGGGGACGACAACTCCTCCGATGGTATCTGGGCGCCTTCGGATTGTGAGGGACGCAGCGGAGGCCGCATGAGGCACACCGACCGGGAGCGGATCCTCGAGACCTGGTTGCAGGCTGTCCAGACCGGGGGCTCCAAGCCGCGGTCGGCGCAGGCGCTGCAGAGGTGGGGTCGCGAGCTGCTCGACGGCGTCGAGCGGGCGCTGCGCGGGGAGCGGGATGCGGTGCGCGCGTTCGTGAGGTCGGACCTGCAGCGCACCACGTCGGGGGCGCCGGCCGCGGACCGCCTCGAACTCCTCCTGGCGTTCCGCGGTGCGGTGCTGAGCGTGCTGTCGGACCTGACCGCGGAGGAGACCGCGGCGCTTTCGGGGGAGTTCGACCGGGCGGCCATGGACATCGTGTCGTGGCACGACGCGGCGAGGCGGATCCCCGAGAGGGAGGGGACGGTGCCGGAGCCCGCACGGGCTCCGGACGACACCACGCTCAAGGACTGGGCAACGGATCTGTTCAACGAGTCGTACTTCCGGATCGTCCTGCCCATCGAGGTCCGGCGATCGGTGCGCTACGGCCGTCCGCTGTGCCTGGCTCTGCTGAAGGTAGACAACTACGAGGAACTGGCATCCCAGCACGGCCCGCAGGGCGCGGAGGCCGCCGTCGAGCAGGTGGCGCAGGTCCTCAAGGAGTCCACCCGCTCGGTCGACGCGAAGTGCCGCCTGGCCGCGGATCGCATCGCGGTGCTGTTGCCGGAGACGGACGGCGCATCGGGGATGCTCGTCGTCGAGCGCCTTCGCGAGGACCTGGCGGCGCGCGCCGAAATGCACCAGGGCGGGCTCGCGCCGCAGATCAGCGCGGGGGTGGCGGCCTGTCCCGAGCACGCGGACGAGCCGGGACCCCTGCTGCAGAAGGCGGAGCAGGCGCTGGCACTGGCCGAGCAGATGGGCGGCGACGTGGCCATCGTCTCGTCTTAGCGGCCCCATCAGCCATCAGGTGCAGGCCGAGGGTCTTCAGCGGTCCATTGCCCGCACCCCCATCTACGTGCGGGGTCGGTCGATGGTACGATGGTGCCATCGCGCGGGCAGAACGATGTGGAACGAGCGGGAGGACACGGCAGGATGATCTCCAGCAACGACTTTCGGCCCGGTGTGCACATCGAACTGGACGGTGAGCTGTACACCGTCGTGGAATCGCAGCACGTCAAGATCGGCCGCGGGTCGGCGTACGTACGGGCGAAGATCCGGAACATGCGCACGGGTGCGATCGTGGAGCGGAAGTTCAACGCCGGTGAGCGCGTGCCCCGCGCCTATCTCGAGACGAAGGAGATGCAGTACCTATACCACGACGGCGAGGCCTACCACTTCATGGACAACGAGACCTACGAGCAGATCACGCTGCCCGCCGAGGTCGTCGGCGACGGCAGGCGCTTCCTCAAGGACGGGATGACGGTCGAGGTGGTCTTCCACGAGGGCAGACCACTGGAAGTGGAGCTGCCCAACAGCGTCGAGCTCACCGTGGTCGAGACCTCTCCGGGCGTGCGCGGCGACACGGTGTCGGGCGGCAGCAAGCCCGCAAAACTGGAGACCGGGGCGGTGGTCCATGTTCCCCTGTTCGTGGGCCAGGGCGAGAAGATCCGCGTGGACACCCGCACGGGTCAGTACCTGGAACGCGTCCGGTAGAGGTGTCTGTGGCGTGGCACGCTTCTTGCATTAGAGAGTGGGTGAAAACCGAATAGCGCTCGACCGAAAGGGCAAACCCAGGGAAACCCGGGGACGCAAAGCCACGGGCCTACAGCCCCATCGGGGCCACGGTCGCCGGGCTGCCGAAGCGAGGGTCCATGTGTGGCCCTGCTTCCTCGGTCGTGAGGCAGGGCCGCTGTGCTGGGCGCCTGCTCGCGCGGAGGAGCGGAAGACGTGCGAAACGGCGCTGCCTGGATCGTCGTGGTTGTGGCGCTGTTCTACCCCGCACCCGGTGTCTCTGGCGCCGGGCGAACGCAGACCGTAGGCATCACCGTACTCCCCCGCATCCAGGTCACACTGCTGTCTGCGCCACAGCACCTGTCCATCCCTGCCCGCCGGTGCGGGTCCCTGGTGACGACCGTGCACGTCAGGAGCAACGTGACCTACGAACTGACCGTGCGGCTGCGGACGGGCGGACCGGGACTCTCCTGGCAGGTCGGGGGGTCGCCCCTCGCCGGCAACTTCGTTACGGTGGCTTCCGGCCAGGGCAGGACCACGGGTCGGACGCACGACGTGGTCGTCCGCGCCTGCATCGCCGCGGATCTGGCCTTGCGGCAGACGACCGCGGAGCTGGAGTACGTGGCACGGGGTGATGCCGTCGTCTCGGAAGCTGCCCGACAGCTGCTGGTGATCCTGGTGATGTAGCGGGGCTTACGGGAAGCTCGGCACGACGGGCCTGGTCCTCGGGATGAGCCGCACCGCCAGCTCGAGGGTCTGCCCGGGGGCCACACGGACGGTGAACTCGGCTCCATCCGCCGGGACGGCCAGGTGGGGTGGAAGGGAGTCCGCAAGCAGCCGCACTCGGTGGTCTCCCGGGCGTAGGGGGAAGAACTCGAATGCCCCGCGTTCGTCGGTGGTCCTGCGCTCTTCGCCCGGCCACAGGACGAGGATGACGCCCTCGACCGCCGGCTCGCTGGGATCCCGCCGCCCGTTGTTGTTGGTGTCCACGTAGACGGTACCCCGCACCGTCGCCGCCGGCACGAGCGCGACCTGGACCACGGTGGTCCCTCCTGCGTGGACCTGTGCCCGCAGCGCTCCCTCCTCGACCATGAGGTCAACCGGTACCGTATCCTCGTCCACCGATACCGTGTAGGATCCCTCGCGGACCGGATCCATGGTGGCCTGCCCGCCGGACCCGGAGAGGGCGGCGCGGCGCCCGTCGATGCGGATGACCACGTCGGGGACTCCCGGCTCGTCCTCGTCACGCCGACCGTCGCCGTTGATGTCCCGGAAGACGACCACTTCGAGGCGCCCGACCGGGACGCTTCCGCGGAACGAGAGGGGGAAAGCGTAGTGTACGGTCGCATACGGCGTCGTGGCACCCGACCGCAGGCGGAGACCGCCGCCGACAGACACGCTCGCGCCTCCGCCGACCTGCCTGGCGACCCCGATTTCCACCAGCCCTTCGTAGCCGGAGTCCAGCGCCGCGTATCGAGCCTGGGCACGGAGGTGGAGGTCCGGGCCGATCCGAAACGAGCCGCCGACACCGAAGATCCACCCGTCTGGAGAGCCGAAGTGGCGGGCCAGCTCGCCGGAGAGGTAGGCTCCCGCGGGCAGCTGTAGAACGGGACGCACCTCCACCCGCCAAGACGACGGGCTTCCGAGTACCCCGGCCTGCAACACGTAGCCGGCCGACAGCGAGACCGCCCAGGGGCTGCGCGCGTACAGGGCGTGCAGGCTTCCCTGGGTCACCCGAACCGAAGCGTCGTCCCTGTGAGAGAACGTCCCCGCAAGCAAAAGCTCCTGCGATGCGCGATACGTCGCCAGGAGGCCATAGGCGGATCGATCGGCTGTGCCGGGCGCGTTGGCACGCAGGAACGCGGCGCTGGCGGCGACGTACCAGCGGTCGTCGGGCACGTAGAAGAGTCTGAGGAGACCGCCGTGGCGGTCGGCGAACTGGGTCGCATTGCCCATCGTGGGGAAGCCAGGCCCCAGCCAGAGGTAACTGAGTTCCGCTCCGAGGTTCGCAAACGACGCCGCGGCACCGGCCCGCCACGCGAACCCGCTACCCTCGGGTGAACCGCCCGTGGCGACCTCGGCGAACAGTGCGAGGTGCGCGAACGGATCCCAGCGCAAGAGGCTCTTGACGACGAAGGCAGTGGATGCGGGGTCGTACAGCAGCGTCGCGCCGACTGACCAATCCCCCATGCGTGGCAGTCGCAGCTGCGCGCCGTACACGGGCGTCCAAGCACCGGGCAGCGCGCCGCCCCAAAGGACCATGCTCAGGCTTCCCACCCGCGTCTGCGCGATGGCCCCGACCAGTCCCTGCTCGTAGAGGGTGAGGGGAGAGTCGTCCAAGACCACTTCCCCTAAGTGCAACCTCAGATCCGACCACTCCAGCATGGCCGAGCCAGCGTAGGTGAGTCGGTCGAATGCGCCCAAGTAAAATCGCCCCGACGTTCGGTCGGCCAGCAGACCGAGAGTCCCGAAGGTCAGATCGACGCTCGGCCCGATCCGACGGCCGTCGAAGGACAGGCCGAGAACGACGTGGCCGGATGCAAAAACCGGGGGTGTGAGGTCCTGCCGAAACTCGGAGACGAAGTCCGTGGTCCCGCCCGGACGGGGTGTGGCCCGAGGTCGCGACGCTGCGACCGTGGTGGTCTGCGCAGAATCAGCGGTCGTGATCGAAAGCCGCCCTGAGGCCGGGTCCCAGTCGACGAGGACGTCGAAGAGCACCTCCGCAGCCGGATGCGGGATCCGGGTGGAACCATTCATGACGCGTACCGGTCCGGGGAGGACGGCTATGACCAGATCGGCCTGCCAGACCTCCGAACGTCCCGGTCGGAGGGTGTAGGCGTTGGCGTCGGCCTTGCGCACCTCGACGATGCCGGGTCGGGCGACGACTTCCGCCCCAAAGAGCGCGGCGAGCGGACGCAGCGGCAGATAGACGAGACCGTCGACAAGCAAGGGTGCGGGCCTCAGCCCCAGCGGTGAACCGTCGAGGAACAGGCGCACAGCCGGCGCGGGGGCTGCGGGCAGCGCCGCGGCCAGGGCCAGGGTGACCAGGGCGAGCCCGGCCGCACCCCGCCACGCCTTCGACAACCCGGGCGCAAGTTCCCAGCCACGGCGGCCGTCCGAGCGATCGACGGTTCGGACGTGACGGGTGGACTCTCGCACGTCAGCGGGCGGGATACGTGAACTCCTGGCGCCCGACCAGCAGGACGTCCGCACCATAGTCCAGGGTCGCCCGTACCGTGTAGCGGCCCGGCCTGAGGCTTGCAGGCACCGACAGGCGGAACTCCCGCACCGTGCCGGGGAGGACCACTCCCTCTGGTAATGGAGCCACCCCTGCGGCCTCGCCACCGCCATCGAGCACGGCGACGTCCCCCTTGACCCGTACGTGGACGTTACCGGTGTTGCGGAACGTGACGAGGATGTCGATGCCGCGGCCAGCCGACCTAGGGCTGGCGACCATGGCCGTGATCCGCCCTCCCACCTCGGCGGTTCCGGCTGCGCTGATTAGCAAGCGCGCGGCGATCCTCGGTGTGGCGATCACCACCGCACCGGGGCGTGGCCGGGCGGGAAGCTGGAGCACGGGCGGCGCGGAGACGACCACCGCACCGTAGCGGCCTCCTCGCGTCTCCCGCGGGAGCGTGATCGCCATGCGGACGAACTGTCGTCCGGAGGCGGGGATCTCGAACTCCGCCGGCGCCATGCGGACGAAGGGTACGACCGACCACGGCAGCCTGCGGTCCTCGAGCGTGTCGGCGACACCGTCGCGGCGCAGGAACAGGTCGGCCAGCACAGCCCGGAACCGCAACGCATGGGCCGAGTCGTTCTGCACCACGATGCCGGTCACGACGGTCTGGCCAGTCGGGACGGAGACCTCGACGTCGGCGGGCATGACGGTGAACCGGATCGCCGACTGGGCCGCCACTTGCCGGCTGGCGGCCGTCAGCACGAACAGGGCACAAATCGCGCACGCCGTCCGGACCGCGGGCGCGGGAACCGTCTGGAGAATCATCGATCCGGTGACGGCCGGAGCGAACCTCCGTCCGCTTGGCCAACCATCCGACTACGGGTTGCCGACCGCCTGCCAGTCGATCTGTATGGTGTAGTCGCCGGGCGCGTCGTCGAACGTCGCGCACTGGCGGTAGTCGACGTCGTGGCTGCGGCCGGCCGCTCCCGTAGACGTGCCCGAGTACGCGAGGACATAGGAGGTCGTGATGTCCGTCCACGCCCCGGTGGTCGGGGAGGTGGTCCGCCACTGGAAGACGTTCGTCATGTCGGTCGTACCGCTCCGCGGCCTGGCGTTCGGATTGGCGGTGGGGTTGGCGCGGAGGTTCAGGTTGTAGCTGACGTTGCTGCGGACCGTCAGGGCTCCGGAGTTCACCGTCCCGCACTCGTCCGGCGCCACCGTGATCGATAGGGTCGGGCTGGCGATGCTGAGCGTGATCGCCTGCTGCACGATGACGGTGGCGGTCTGCGAACCGGTCGCGGACGGTCCGCCATAGCCTGCCGAGGCGATCATCAAGACGGCCGATGCGGCCAGGACGACTCTCCAGCTGCGTCTGTGCTGCATCTGGGACCCCCCTTTTGCTGGACCACAGCCGTCCCGGGTGGTCGATATCGAAAATCGACGCAATCGTCCGAATGTCCCCTATTCTTCGCGCCCCGGGGGGAATTCCTGCTTCCGAAGGCACGAAAAGTTCACTCGTTCTCCAGGTAGAGTCGGATGGGAGGGGCGGCCAAGGCGTTTCAGCGGACCGGCGATCCCCGCCCGTATAATGAACCGGGAGCGTCGGATGCGATCGGAGGGTCGGGCGTGAGCAGCCGTCGCATGGCACGGGAAGCTGTACTGCGCATCCTGTTCCAGGCAGAGGTAGGCGGCCTTCCCTTGGAGCAGGTCGTCGCGTCGTATGCCGACGGATGGCCGGACGAAGACGACCGCGTGGTCAAAAAGGGGTGGGACGACGACGACTGGCGGTTCATCGTCCGGCTGAGCCGCGGTGCGTGGGAGGGAAGGAGCGAGACCGACGCACTGATCGCTCGCTATGCGGAGGGATGGACGCTGGAACGGATGCCCCGGGTGGACGTTTGTGTTCTGCGGATGGCCGTCTACGAGTTGCTCCACACGGACACGCCCCCCAGTGTGGTGATCAACGAGGCCGTCGAACTCGCCAAGCGCTACAGTACCGAGGAATCGGGGCGATTCGTGAACGGCATCCTGGGCCGGATCTACCGGGAGCACGTGGAGCGGGAGGAACGGGTGGTCGGTGGCTGACGGTGGCCCGGCGGTCGCCGGCCGTCCTGCAGCTGAGGACGCGGTGGGCCGTTCACCCTCGACCGCAGATGAACGAACCAACCGTACGTGCCCGGGCGATCCTGCGAGGACGGGTCCAGGGTGTGGGGTTTCGCTTCTTCGCCGAGCGCTGGGCCTCGCGTCTGGGCGTGGCGGGGTACGCGCGAAACCTGCACGACGGAACGCTGGAGGTCGTCGCCGAGGGACCCCGCCGGGCCGTCGAGGACTTCCTGGAGACGATGCGCTCCGGCCCGGAGGGCGCCACCGTGATGGGCATGCACGTCGCGTGGGAGACGCCTCGGGGTGAGGACGGGTTTCGCATTCGAATGTAGGTCGTGGCCGGCCTGCGGCGGTGGATTGATCCTCGTGATGCCCGACCCGTTGGACGCATTCTTCACGGCCTGGACGCCCAGGGTCGAGGCTGCGCTCGACGCCCTGCTGCCTCCGGCCCACGCCGACCCCTCGGTCATCCACGAAGCCATGCGCTATAGCGTCTTCGCGGGCGGCAAGCGGTTCCGGCCGATACTGGTCCTGGCGTCGGCCGACGCCTGCGGTGTGGACCCCGCGACGGCGATGCCCTTGGCGTGTGCCGTCGAGGCGGTGCACACCTACTCGCTGATCCACGACGACCTGCCCAGCATGGACGACTCGGACACCCGGCGCGGAAAGCCGACTTGTCACGTCAAGTATGGGCAGGCCGTCGCGGTGCTTGCGGGCGATGCGCTCCACGACTGCGCCTTCGAGTGGATAACAGACCTGCGTGCGTCCTTTCCGGCAGATCGCGTGCTGGCGGTGATCCGGGAGGTCGCCGCGGCCATCGGCACGGGGGGCATGGTCGGCGGTCAGGTCCTGGACCTACTCGCAGAGCGCAGGCAGTTGCCGGCCGATGCGGTCACGGAGATCCACAGGCGGAAGACGGGAGCACTGGTGCGTGCCTGCGCGCGTTGCGGGGCGCTGCTGAGTGGTTCGGAAGCCGACGCACGTGCGCTCGGACGCTACGGCGAGCACCTGGGGCTGGCGTTCCAGATCACCGACGACATCCTCGACGTCGTCGGCGAAGCCGAAAAGATGGGCAAACCTCCGGGCGGCGATTCCGCCGCAGCGAAGGCCACCTACCCGGCTGTCTTTGGCCTGGACCGCTCCCGGGCGATGGCCGTCGAGCAGATGCACATGGCGATCGATGCCCTGGCGGCGCTGGGAGCGCGCGCAGAAGTCCTGCGTGGCCTGGCGAGGTTCGTCGTGGAGCGCGACCGCTGACCGTGGGGCCCGAGGCAGGGCGTCACGGGTGAGGCGTCGGCTGGACCTCGCCCTGGTGGAGCGCGGGTTGGCGCCATCGCGCGAGCGTGCCCAGGCTTTGGTCCTGGCCGGGCGCGTCTTCGTGGACGGCCGACGTGTGGACAAGTCCGGCGTGGCGGTCACACCGACCAGCCGGATCGAGGTCCGTGGCCCGGATCACTCCTATGTCGGACGGGGCGGTCTAAAGCTGGAACACGCGCTGCGGGCGTTCGGTCTGGACGTCCGTGGTGCCGTCTGCCTCGACCTCGGGGCCGGCACCGGAGGGTTCACCGACTGTCTGCTGCAACACGGAGCGCGGAAGGTCTACGCGGTGGACGTCGGGTACGGACAGCTGGACCTGCGACTGCGCGCGGATCCGCGCGTCGTCGTCCTGGAGCGGACTCACGCCCGAGACCTCAAGCGCAACATCGTCCCCGATCCGCTGGATGTGGCCTGTGCCGACGTCTCGTTCATCTCGCTGACGCGCGCCCTCCCGCCTGTCGTGCCGCTGCTGCGTCCGCGGGCGCCGGTGGTTGCGCTCGTCAAGCCGCCGTTCGAGGCGGGCCGCGGCGTCGCCAAGAGAGGGGTCGTCCGCGACCCCGAGGTCCACCGGCACGTGATCCGGACCGTCGCCGACGCGCTGGCCCCACACGGGCTGGGCGCGGTAGCGGTGACGCCCTCGCCGATCCGCGGCGAGCGGGGAAACGTCGAGTTCTTCCTGCTGCTCCGCAGGGACGCGGCACCGGAGTTGACCGACGAGAGGATTGCACGCGCCGTCGAAGAAGCGAGGGAAATAGTTCGGGGAGGAGGTTGCCGCTGACGAAGACCGTAGGGATGCTCGTCAACGCGGAGAAGGCCGAAGCCTACCCTGAGGGTGCGGCCGTGCTGGCCGCCGTCGGGCGGCGGGTGCGCGAGCGCGGGGTGCGGATCGCCGTGAACGCCGCCAGCGCCGCTCTGCTGGGGATGGCCGACTGGGCCGCGGACGAGCAGGAGATCGTCTCGCGTTCGGACGCGCTGATCGTGGTTGGCGGCGACGGCACGATCCTGCACGCCTCCCGCGCAGCCGCCGTGCGCGGCATCCCGATCCTGGGCGTCAACCTGGGTGGGTTCGGGTTTCTCGCCGAGGTCGGACCGGCGGAATTGCCGAAAGCGGTCGAGCGTCTGCTCGATGGCGAGTACGACATCGAGGAGCGCATGATGCTGGCCGCCGAGGTGGTCCGTGAGGGCGAGGCGGCTCAGCGTTTTACGGCCCTAAACGACATGGTGGTCACCAAGAGCGGGTACGCGCGGCTGATGCCCATCCGGGCGCGGATCAACGACGAACACCTTGCGACCTACCTCGCCGACGGCCTCATCGTCGCCACGCCGACCGGCTCGACCGCATACAACCTCTCCGCGGGCGGCCCCATCGTCAGTCCCGGGGTCCAGGCGATCGTGATCACACCGATCTGCCCCCACACGCTGAACGCCAGGACAGTGATCGTGGACGCGGACGACGTGGCCTCCGTGGAGGTCGCCTCCGACACCGAGGGCGTGCTGCTGACGGTGGACGGCCAGGTCGGGTGTCCCCTGGAAGGAGGCGACGTCGTGCGCATCCGCAGGGCCGAGCAGCGCGCCCGCTTGGTGCGGCTGCGCAGACCGATGTTCTACGAGTTGCTGCGCCGCAAGTTCGCCTGGGGAGAGCGGTGAGGTCGTCTCAGCCCGCCCGCTGACGGTCCATGCTGCGTGAACTCCACGTCCGCGACTTCGCGCTGCTGGAGGCGGTCCGCGTCGAGTTCGGACCGGGTCTGAACGTCCTTACCGGCGAGACCGGCGCCGGCAAGTCCATCCTCGTCGATGCGCTCGGCGTCGCCGTGGGTCAGCGCGCGAGCTCCGACCTGGTGCGGGCCGGGGCCGAGGAGGCGCGTGTGACGGCTGTATTCGACCTGTCCAGAGTGCCGGAGCTGGCGGCGCGGGTGGACGCGCTGGGTGTCGGGGTAGAAGAGGGCCTCCTCGTGCTGGCGCGTGAGGTGGGCGGCCGCGGGCGGGCGTACGCCAACGGTGCACCCGTCTCGGTCTCGACCCTGCGGCGGATCGGCGAGATCGTGCTGGAGATCCACGGGCAGCACGAAGGACAGCGCCTGCTCGAACTGTCCAGTCACCTCGACCTGCTGGACGCGTTTGGCGGCGAAGGGGTGCTCGCGCAACGACGGCGGGTGGCCGAACTCGTGCGGCGGTGGTCGGAGCGACGCGCGGCGCTGCGGGCAGTGGAGACGAACGAGCGAGAGCGAGCGCAGCGTCTGGATCTGCTCCGGTTCCAGGTCGCCGAGATCGACGCCGCGCGGTTGCGGCCCGGCGAACTCGACGCGCTGCAGGAGGCGAGGACGCGGCTGGCGAACGCGGAACGCCTGCGCGAGGCGTTGGGACGCGCGTACGACGCGCTGTACGGCGCCGACGGTTCGACGTCGGACGCGCTGGGGCGCGCGGCGGCGTCGCTGGCGCAGGCCGCGACGTGGGCCGCCGAGCTGGGCGAACTCGCGGCGACCGTGCAGGCGTTGCGTGAGGGCGCCGTGGAGGCGGCCAGGGAGGCCCGCCGCGCGCTCGATCGGGTGGAGGCGGACCCCGCGCAGCTCGAGCGGGTGGAAGCGCGCTTGGCCTCGCTGCAGGCGCTGATGCGCAAGTACGGCGACTCCCTCGAAGACGTCATGGCCTACCGGGAGCAGGCCGCCACGGAGATCGAGACTCTGAGCGCGGCGGATGCCCGGCGTGAGGAGATCGCGTCCGAGCTGACCGCCCTGCAGTCGGAGCTGGCCGAAGAGGCCTCGCGGCTGTCAAGGCTGCGTAGGGAGGCGGCCGGGCGCATGGAGAAGGCCGTCCTGGTGCACCTGCGGGAACTGGCGATGCCCGCTGCGCGGTTCGAGGTGGCGTTCGGGCGGCGGGAGGATGCGCAGGGGGTCCCCGTCGGCGGAGAGATCGTGGCGGTCGGTGAGCGGGGCGCCGACCGGGTGGAATTTCTGTTTTCCGCCAACCCGGGCGAGCCGCCCAGGCCGTTGCACCGCGTCGCCTCAGGCGGCGAGCTGTCCAGGGTCCTGCTGGCCCTGCGCTCGGCGCTGATCGGCGGCGACCCGCCGCCGATCATGGTCTTCGACGAGATCGACGCCGGCGTAGGAGGGCGCACCGGCCACGTCATCGGGCAGAAGCTGGCGGCGCTCGCGACCCGGTCGCAGGTCCTGTGCGTGACGCATCTGGCGCAGATCGCCGTCTTCGCCGACCACCACTACGCGGTCGGGAAGGTCACCGAGCGCGGCCGTACGCGGGCGGTCGTCGAGCGGCTGGAGCGCGAGGCGCGCGTCGAAGAGGTCGCGCGGATGCTGGCCGGCCCACAGCCGACGGAGATGGCGCGCCGCCACGCACGCGAGATGCTGAGGCGTCCGGCGCCTTCGGCACCGAGGTGACAGGGAGGCCGCAGCGCGTGGTAGAATCACACAGCGACATGGGACGGCGGACACAACTCGACGGTGCGGTCATCACGAGCGGTGAGAGGGGGAGACATCTCCCCCTCTCAGTACGTTTGCCCGACGTCGCACGGCGAACCGGGCAGCGGAGGAACGCGTGGACGGTGTAGCGACGAAATACATCTTCGTGACCGGCGGCGTGGCCTCGGCCCTGGGCAAGGGCATCACCGCGGCGTCGCTGGGCCGGCTGTTCGTGGCGCGGGGCCTGCGGGTCACGATGTTGAAGTTCGATCCCTACGTCAACGTGGACGCGGGGACGATGAATCCCCATCAGCACGGTGAGGTGTTCGTCACCGAGGACGGCGCCGAGACCGACATGGACCTGGGTCACTACGAGCGCTTCCTGGATGTCGACCTGGGCCGCGAGAACAACACGACGACCGGCCGCATCTACGGGACGGTGATCGCGCGCGAGCGGCGGGGCGAGTACCTAGGCGGCACGGTCCAGGTGATCCCCCACGTAACCAACGAGATCAAGGACGAGATCCGGCGGGTGGGCGAGGTCGCCCGGGCGCAGGTGGTGATCGTCGAGGTCGGCGGTACGGTCGGGGACATCGAGGGGTTGCCGTTTCTGGAGGCGATCCGTCAGTTCCGCCATCAGGTCGGCGAGGCGAACTGCATGTACGTCCACGTGTCGCTGATCCCCTACCTGCCGGCGGCCGGCGAGTTGAAGACGAAACCCACCCAGCATTCGGTGAAGGAACTGCGCAGCATCGGGATCCAGCCCGACGTCATCGTCTGCCGCACCAGCCTGCCGCTGACCGCCGCGGTCCGGGAGAAGATCGCGCTGTTCTGCGATGTGCCGACCGGAGCGGTGATCGAGGCGATGGACGCCGAGACGATCTACGAGGTCCCGCTGATCCTGGAGCGGGAGGGGCTGGGCCGCCTGTGCTGCCGGCGCCTGGGGCTGCCGGACCGCGAGCCGGACCTGGATGGGTGGCGGTGGATCGTGCGCAGGATCAAGGAGCCGACCCATACCGTGCACATCGGGCTGGTCGGAAAGTACATGGGTGTGGAGGACTCGTACGTCAGCATCGTCGAAGCACTCCGCCACGGCGGGATCGCCGCCGACGCCCGCGTCGAGATCACGAAGATCGACTCGGAGGACCTGGAATCCTTGTCCGAGGGCGAACTCGCCGCGCGCCTGCGGGCGTTCGACGGCATTTTGGTGTGCCCGGGTTTCGGCAGCCGCGGTGTGGAGGGCAAGGTGCGCGCGATCCGCTACGCGCGCGAGAAGCGGATCCCGTTCTTCGGTGTCTGCTACGGGATGCAGTGGGCGGTCGTGGAGTTCGCGCGGCACGTGTGTGGCATGGAGGGCGCGAACACGACCGAGGTGGACCCCCAGACGCCATATCCGGTCATCGATCTGCTGCCCGAACAGAAGGGTGTGGAGGACAAGGGTGGGACGATGCGGCTGGGGCGGTACGTGTGCCGGCTGGAGCCTGGATCGCTGGCGCGGGCCGCCTACGGCGTGGAGGAGGTCGGAGAACGCCACCGGCACCGCTACGAGGTCAACAACGCGTTGCTCGGGCGGCTGGTGGACAACGGGTTGCGCGTGACCGGCGTCTATCCCGCCAAGAACCTGGTGGAGATCGTGGAGCTGCCGGACCACCCGTGGTTCTTGGGGACGCAGTTCCACGCGGAGTACCGTTCGCGGCCGACCAGGCCGCACCCGCTGTACCGCGAGTTCGTCGCAGCAGCCCTGCGGCACGCGTCCTCGCGCGCCGGAGTCGTGGGTACGGAGGTGAGGTCGTGAGCCTGATCACCTACGTCAACGGAGAGTTTGTGAGCAAGGACGAGGCGAAGGTGTCGGTGTACGACCACGGGTTTTTGTACGGGGACGGGGTCTTCGAGGGGATCCGTGCGTACAACGGACGGGTGTTCAAACTGGACGAGCACGTCCGGCGCCTGTACGATTCGGCGAAGTCCATCATGCTCGAGATCCCGATGACGCCCGAGGAGATGAAACGGACGATCGTCGAGACGGTCCGGCGCAACGGGCTGCGCGACGCGTACATCCGGCCGGTGGTCTCCCGAGGGAAAGGGGACCTGGGCATTGATCCGCGCAAGTGCCCGCGGCCGACGGTCGTCATCATCGTCGACCACATCCAGCTCTACCCGGAACGGGCGTACCGGGAGGGCCTGCGGATGATCACCGCTACGCATCGCAAGAACCGCGCCGACGCGATCAACCCACGCATCAAGTCGCTGAACTACATGAACCAGATCATGGCGCGCATCGAGGCGAACCTGGCGGGCGTCGACGAGGCCCTGATGCTCTCCAGCGACGGGTACGTCTGTGAGTGCAGCGCCGACAACATCTTCGTCGTGCGCGACGGGGAGGTGTGGACGCCGCCCGCGCACCTGGGCATCCTCAAGGGTGTGACCCGTGACACGGTCCTGAAACTGGCCCAAGACCTGGGCATCCCCGGCTACGAGAAGGTGTTCACGCTGCACGAGACCTACACCGCTGATGAGGTCTTCCTCACCGGCACCGGGGCGGAGGTCGGGCCCGTGGTGTGGCTGGACGGGCGCACGATCGGGGACGGCAAGCCTGGACCGGTCACGCAACGGTTGATCGCGGCCTACCGGGACCTGGCCAGCAGGGAGGGGACGCCGGTCTACGAGGGCGCCGAGGCCGGTCTGGTCGGAGACGGAGAGTAGGCCGGCGGCGGTGGAGCGTCCGATCCGGTCGCGTACGGTCTTCGAGGGGCGGGTCGTGCGCGTCCGCGTGGAGGAAGTGGCACTCCCCAGCGGTCGCACGGCGACCCGCGAGATCGTCGAGCACCGCGGCGCCGTCGCGATGGTACCGCTGACGCCTGCCGGCGAGGTCCTCATGGTGCGCCAGTATCGGCGGGCGCTGGACGCGTGGCTGCTCGAGTTGCCGGCCGGCACGATCGAACCCGGTGAGGACGTCACCGAGTGCCTGCAGCGCGAGCTCGCCGAAGAAGTCGGCATGCAGGCCGGGCGCATCGAGCACCTGATCACGTTCTTCCCCTCTCCGGGATTCCTCACCGAGCGCGTTCACGTCTACGCCTGCACCGACCTGCGTCCGCATCGCCTGGCGGCGGAGGAAGAAGGGCTGGAGGTCGTGCCTCTACCGCTGGCCGAGGCCCGCAGCCGGGTGGACAGCGGCGAGATCCAGGACGCCAAGAGCGTGATCGGGATCCTGCTGGTCGCCGAGGGCCATGGCCGGTCTGCCCCCCGCTGATTCCCCAGGACAGACCGCAGCGTTCCTGCGTCTGGTGGATGCGTTCATCGACCACGCCCTCGTGGAACTGGGCCTGAGCCGGCACACGTGTCTGGCGTACCGGAACGACCTGGCGGACTTCGCTCGGTTTGCCGCACCCCGCGGCGTCCGCGACCCGCGCGACGTCCCGAGGTCGGTCGTGACCCTCTACCTGTTCGCCCTGCGCCGCCGCGGGGCCGCGCCGGCCACCGTAGGCCGCCGGTTGGCCGCTCTGAAGTCCTTCTACCGGTTCCTCGTGCGCGAGGGGGTCGCGACGCGGGATCCTACAGAGGACGTGGTCGGACCCAAGATGGGCCGTCGTCTGCCAAAGGTCCTCTCGGTCGAGGAGGTGGCGGCCCTCCTGACCCGACCGGATCCCACGACGCCCGAGGGCGCACGGGACCGGGCGATGCTGGAGTTGCTGTACGCGAGCGGGCTGCGCGTTTCCGAGCTCGTCGGGCTGGACGTGGGGGACGTGGACCTGGCTGCGGAGACCGTTCGCATGGTGGGAAAGGGGAACAAGGAACGCTTGGTGCCGGTGGGGGTGTGTGCGGTGCGGGCGGTTCGCGCCTATCTCGAACGCGCCAGACCGCTGCTTGTCCGGGGGCGCGCGACGGGGGCGTTGTTCGTCGGTCGCGGCGGACAGCGCCTGAGCCGCCAGTCGGCGTGGGCGGTCGTGCGGAAGTACGGGCGGCAGGCCGGGCTGCGCCTGGCGGTGACCCCGCACGTCCTCCGGCACTCCTTCGCGACCCACCTGTTGGAGGGGGAAGCCGACCTCCGAGCGGTCCAGGAGATGCTGGGACATGCGAGCATCTCGACGACACAGGTCTACACCCACGTGGCGCGCCAACGCATCCGGGAGGTGTTCGACCGTGCCCACCCGCGCGACCGGATGGGCGTTGCCGGCACCGGTCGGCCCCCAAGACGCCGTCGGGGCGCCGCCTATCGTTGACCGCCGCCCCATGTACGCGCGCTCCGTCGTCCTGGTGCTGGACGGTCTGGGGATCGGGGAGCTGCCCGACGCCGACCGGTACGGGGACACCGGCAGCGCGACGCTCCAGAACACGGCCCGCGCCGTCGGCGGGCTGCATCTGCCCCTGCTGGGATCGCTGGGTCTGGGCAACATCGTGCCCGTCGAGGGCGTGCCGCCGGCACGCGCGCCGCGGGCGTCGTTCGGCCGCATGGCACAGGTGTCGGCGGGCAAGGACAGCACGACCGGTCACTGGGAGTTGATGGGGGTACGTCTGGAGCGGCCGTTTCCGACGTACCCGAACGGCTTCCCCGCCGAGGTCATCGAGGCGTTCGAGGCGGCGATCGGCATGCGCACGCTGGGCAACGTGGCGGCATCGGGGACGGAGATCATCCACAGGCTCGGCCCAGAGCACATGCGGACCGGCTGCCCGATCGTGTACACCTCTGCCGACAGCGTCTTCCAGATCGCCGCGCACGAAGACGTCATCCCACCGGAGCGCCTGTACGAGATGTGCCGGGTCGCGCGGGCTCTCCTGGTGGGCGAGCACGCCGTCAGTCGGGTGATCGCCAGGCCGTTCGTCGGGGCTGCCGGCAGTTTCCAGCGCACCGACCGGAGGAAGGACTTCTCGTTGGAACCGGTCGCCCCCACGGTGCTGGACGCGATCCGACAGGCGGGGTTGAACGTCTGTGCGGTGGGCAAGGTCGAGGATTTGTTTGCCGGCAGGGGGATTACGGAGGCGGTCCACACGCGTGACGACCTCGACGGCGTGGCCCAGACAATCGCCGCGATGGGGAGGATGGGTCGGGGACTGGTTTTCGGCAATCTGGTAGACCTCGACACGCGGTACGGTCACCGCAACGACCCCAAGGGTTACGCGGAGAACCTCGAGCGGATCGACGCGGCTTTGGTCGGTGTGGTGGACGCGTTGTCCGCCGATGACATCTTGGTGCTTACGGCCGACCACGGAAACGACCCGACCACCCCGAGCACCGACCATTCCCGGGAATACGTCCCTGTGCTGGTCTGCGGACCCGCCGTTCGCGCAGGTGTCGACCTGGGGACGCGCGAAACCTTCTCCGACGTCGGCGCCACTGTGGCCCAGGCCCTCGGCGTCCCGTGGTCGGGGCCCGGGAAGAGTTTCTTTTCCGAAGTCAGCGTCCTTGGGGCCGGAGGTCGCGGTTAAGCCAGGAGGGATCCTTGGGAATCCGCAGGCGAATGGAAGAGGCCGCCGCTGCGGTCCGCAAGCGTGTGCCATTCGATCCGGAAGTGGGAATCGTTCTCGGATCGGGGCTGGGTGCGCTCGCCGACGCGATCGAACTGGCCGGCGCGGTGTCCTACGACGAGATCCCGCACTTCCCGCGGTCCACCGTTGAAGGCCACGCGGGGCGCCTGGTTCTGGGAACCCTGGAGGGCAAGCGCGTCGGCGCGATGCAGGGGCGCATTCACTTCTACGAAGGATACGCGATCCAGGACGTCGTCTTTCCGATCCGGGTACTGTTCGCGCTGGGATGCCGGACGCTGTTGGTGAGCAACGCCGCCGGCGGCCTCAACCGGGAGTGGAAGGCCGGCGACCTCATGATCATCTCCGACCACATCAACTTCCAGGGCACCAATCCGCTGATCGGACCGAACGACGAGTCGCTGGGCCCGCGGTTTCCGGACATGTCGCGGCCGTACGACCCGGAGTTGGTGGCCCTCGCGGAGCGGTGCGCGGTCGACGAGCGGATTGCGATCCGCAAGGGCGTGTACGTGGCGGTGACGGGGCCCTCGTACGAGACCGCCGCGGAGTTGCGGATGCTGCGCGGACTGGGAGCGGACGCGGTGGGGATGTCGACGGTGCCGGAGGTGATCGCCGCCCGCCACTTGGGCATGCGGGTACTGGGCATCACCGCGATCACCGACATGGCAACGGGAGAGGTGGTGGTGCCGGTGACACACGAGGAGGTCCTGGCGGTGGCCCGGGAGCTGGAACCCAGGTTCGTGCGCCTGGTGCGGCGGATCCTCCGCGAGATGCGCTGACGGCGGTGCCAGGCACGCGGTCTGGTGGTCAGACCGCACCCAGGGCGGTGAGGGAGTGCGCGTCTACGATCTGCTGCTCAAGAAGCGCAATGGCGGCGAGCTGAGAGGCGACGAGATTCGCTTCCTGATCGACGGGTTTGTCCGCGACGAGATCCCAGACTACCAGATCAGCGCCCTGCTGATGGCGATCTACTTCCGCGGGATGAGCAGTCGGGAGACCGCCGACCTGACGCTGGCCATGGCGGAGTCCGGGGAGAGGGTCGACCTGAGGCGGATCCCCGGCACGAAGGTCGACAAGCACAGCAGCGGTGGGGTGGGCGACAAGACGTCGATCGTGCTGGTCCCGCTCGTGGCGTCGGCGGGTGTGGCGGTCCCGAAGATGTCCGGGCGCGGGCTGGGGCACACCGGGGGCACGCTCGACAAGCTGGAGTCCGTCCCCGGATTGCGCACCGAGCTCACCCTGGAAGCCTTCTGCGAGCAGGTCGCGCGCATCGGATGCGCGATCGTGGGTCAGACCGCGAACTTGGTGCCCGCGGACAAGAAGCTCTACGCGCTGCGGGATGTGACGGCCACGGTCGACAGTGTGCCGCTGATTGCCAGCAGCATCATGAGCAAGAAGATCGCAGGAGGAGCGGATGCGATCGTGCTCGACGTCAAGACCGGCAGCGGCGCGTTCATGAAGACCGTCCCGGAGGCCGAAGCGCTGGCGCGCGCCATGGTCGACATCGGGACCGCGCTGGGGCGGCGCACCGTGGCGGTGATCAGCGATATGGACCAACCCCTGGGGCACGCCGTGGGCAACGCGCTCGAGGTCTCCGAGGCCATCCAGACCCTGCGCGGCGAGGGACCGGGGGACCTGACGGAGCTGTGTCTGGAACTGGGGGCCCAGATGCTGCGGCTTGGGGGGCGTGTACCCGACGCGAAAGCCGGCAGGGACGAGCTGCGCAGTCGGATCCGCTCTGGTGAGGCGCTGCGCAAGCTGGGTCAGATGATCGAGGCGCAGGGCGGAGACCCGTCGGTGGTGGAAGAAGCCGGCCGCCTTCCAGCGGCGCCGGTGGTCGCGGACGTGACCTCGGAATCCGGCGGCTACGTCCAGGCCATCGACGCAGAGGCCATCGGGCGGGCCGCGATGACCCTGGGTGCGGGCCGCGCCAGGAAGGACGATCCGATCGACCCCGCGGTCGGCGTCGTGGTGCTGGAGAAGGTCGGAGCCCGCGTCGAGCGGGGCACCCCGCTGGCACGGTTGCATGCTCGAAGCGAAAAGAGCGTGCCCGAGGCATCCGAGCGCGTGCGGGGGGCGTACCTGATCGGCCCCGAGCGGCCGGAAGTCCGCCCCCTCATACACCGGATCGTCGATTGACGCCGATCGAAATTCCCGGACATGCGCTCGTGGTCCTGGTGGGGCCGGCAGGGAGCGGCAAGAGCACGTTCGCCCATCGCCACTTCCGCCCGACGGAGGTCGTCTCCTCGGACCGGTGCCGGGCCATGATCGCGGACGACGAGTCGTCCCTGGCGGTGAGCGGGAGGGCGTTCGCGCTGTTTCACGAGATCCTCCGGCATCGCCTGGAACTCGGCCGCCTGGCTGTCGCCGACAGCACTGCGGTGTCGCCGCGTGCGCGGGCCGACCTGCGTGCGCTGGCAGGGCGCTGCGGCGCGCCGGTATACGTGATCGCGTTCGACACACCGCTTGAAGTCTGCGTGATGCGGGACGCTGGCCGCGACCGAAGGGTGGGCCGCGAGGTGATCGAGAGGCAGCACCAGATGATGCAGGAGGCGCTGCGGGCGATTCCCAAGGAAGGTTACGACGGGTGGTGGGTCCTCGACGAGGCAGCGCAGGAGGAGGCTGCGGTCGAGGTCGTCGGACGGCGGCCGCCCGAACCCAACACAGAACAGATCAAGCTGGACTACTGGCGCGAGGCGTGGCGTGGGGACAGAAGGTGAGCTGAGGAGGGCGCGCATGGAGATCCGGCGGGTAGGCGTGGTCGGGTGTGGGTTGATGGGCTCGGGCATCGTGGAGACGTGTGCTCGAGCCGGCTACGAGGTGGTGGTGCGGGAGGTGGACGACGCGCTGTTGCGCAAGGGGCTGGAGCGCGTGGAGGCGTCCATGGCCCGCGCGGTGGACCGACAGAAGATGACAGCCGAGCAGCGCGACGCCGCACGATCCCGCATCCGGGGCACGGTCACCTTGGCCGACCTGCGGGACTGCGACGTTGTGATCGAGGCGGCCGTGGAGAGGATGGAGGTCAAGAAGGAGATCTGGCGGGAGCTGGACGCGGTCTGCCCGGACCACGTGGTGTTCGCGAGCAACACCTCGTCCCTGTCGATCACCGAGCAGGCTTCGGTGACGAAGCGAGCGGACCGTGTGTGCGGAATGCACTTCTTCAACCCCGTGCCGGTGATGAAGCTGGTCGAGATCGTCCGTGGGTACCTCACGAGCGACCAGACGCTGCAGACCGCACGGACGTTCGTGGAGTCGCTGGGCAAGACCGTGGTCGTCACGAAGGACTATCCGGGGTTCATCGTGAACCTCCTGCTGGTGCCCTACCTGCTGGACGCGGTGCGCGCGCTGGAAAAGGGTGTGGCTACGAAGGAGGAGATCGACACCGCGGTCCAACTCGGGCTCAACCACCCCATGGGCCCATTCGTGCTCCTGGACTTCGTGGGGGTTGACACGACGTACTACATCGCCGAGGCGATGTACGAGGAGTTCAAGGATCCTCGGTACGCGCCCCCGCCGCTGTTGAAGCAGATGGTCCTCAGCGGCCATCACGGGCGCAAGTCCGGCAGGGGATTCTACGACTACTCGAAGGCGTAGCGGCAGTCGGCAGCCCATCGAGATCTCCAGACAAGCGGACCCCGGCGCGTGCCAGCCGCCCACCGCCGACGCCAGACTGCTTTGGGAGGCAGACCATGCAGGGCGTGAGGTTGCTCGTCGGGACCCGCAAGGGCGGGTTCGTCCTGACATCGGACGAGACCCGGGGTCGGTGGGACGTGCGCGGCCCGCTGTTCGGCGCAGAGGTGTACCACATGCAGGGGTCGTCTTCGGACCCCGACCGCGTGTACGCCGCGATCTGCTCCTCGTGGTCAGGCGTCGTGATCCAGCGCAGCGGCGACGGCGGACGCTCGTGGCATCCGGTGGGCAACGAGTTCGCCTACGCCGACGGCAGCACCACCCACCAGGACTTCTCCGGTGAGCAGCAGCCCTGGAAGTTCAGGCGGGTGTGGCACATCGAGCCGGCTCCGGACGACTGGCCGGTGCCGGGCGGCGGCGAGGCGGTCGTGGCCGGGGCGGAGGACGCCGCGCTGTTCGTATCCGGCGACGGCGGCACGTCGTGGACCGAGCTGTCGGCCCTGCGCAAGCATCCCTCCCACCTGCGGTGGATGCCGGGAGCGGGTGGTCTGTGCCTGCACACGATCCTGTTCGATCCGATGCGCCCGCAGCGGTTGTACGTGGCGATCTCCGCCGCGGGCGTCTTCCGGTCCGACGACGCGGGGGCCAGCTGGCGGCCGATGAACCGTGGACTCAGCGCGAAGTACCTGCCCGAAGAGCAGCCAGAGGTCGGCTACTGCGTGCACAAGGTGACGATGCACCCAGATCGGCCGAACGTACTGTTCATGCAGAAACACTACGGTGTGTACCGGAGCGACGACGCCGGCGAGTCTTGGCGGGACGTCAGCGGTGACCTGCCCTCGAACTTTGGGTTTCCGATCGCGGTCCACCCGCACGAGCCGGATACGGTCTACGTCGTGCCGATCGCCAGCGACGAAGAACACTACCCGCCGGAGGGGGCGTTGCGCGTCTACCGCAGCCGCGATGGCGGAGGGAACTGGGAGCCGTTGACCCGGGGCCTTCCGGACCAACACTGCTACGTGAACGTGCTGCGCGACGCGATGGCGACCGACCGACTCGACCCGTGCGGGGTGTACTTCGGCACGACGGGCGGGCAGGTCTACGGATCGAGCGACGGCGGCGAGACGTGGAACCTGATCGTCGGCTACCTCCCCGCGGTGCTCTCGGTGGAGGCTCAGACGCTCGGGTAGACATGCCACCGAGGCACAGCGCGCGCATTCACGTCCACCTGCCCGGCCACCTGCGGCGGCTCGTCGGCCTGGCCTCGACCGTCGTGACCGTCGACGTTCCGCTGCCGATCGGGGGCGTGGTGACCGTGGGCGACGTCGTGGCCGCGCTCGAGCGGGTGTACCCAGCACTGCGGGGCACGCTGCGGGATGCGGGGTCGGGTGTGCGGCGGGTGAGGCCACACATCCGCGTCTTCGCCGGGTCCGAGGACCTGACCACGTCCGGACTGTCCGCCGTCCTGCCCCCGGCCGTCCGCGATGGCCTCGAGCCCCTGCGGATCCTGGGCGCGATCGCCGGCGGCGCGCAGCCGACCCGGACCAGAGGGAGGAGGTCGGCTCAGCGGGCGCCCGACGGGGGTCCTGCCTGGAGGTAGCGCGAGGGCAGCCCGTGCCCGAGCACCGACTCCATGTAGCGCGAGGCGGCTGTGACGGCCTCGAGGTCCACTCCGGTGTGGATCCCCATGCCGTGGAGCATGTAGAGCACGTCCTCCGTGGCGACGTTGCCCAACGCCCCGGGGGCGAACGGGCAGCCGCCCAGCCCGCCGGCTGAGGCGTCCACCGTGGCGATCCCCAGCTCGAGGGAGGCCAGGACGTTGGCGAGTCCCGTGCCCCGGGTGTCGTGGAAGTGAACGCCCATGCGGTCGGCCGGGATCTCCCGCAGCAGCAGCGCGAGGAGCGTTTGAACCTCGGTGGGGGTGGCGGCGCCGACCGTGTCCCCAATCCCCACCTCCGTGCAGCCCATCTCCACCAGTTCCACCGCCACCCGCCGCGTCGCTTCCGGCGGCACCCTCCCGGAGTAGGGGCACCACCAACAGACCGAGACGTACCCGCGCACACGGACGCCGGCGGCGGAGGCTTCGCGGACGACCTCGCGGAAGTGTGCCAGGGAACCGTCGACCGTCATCCCGATGTTGGCGCGGGCGAAGTCGTCGGTGGCTGCGGTGAACACCGCGACGGTGCGAAGCCCACAGTCCAGCGCGCGCTCCAGACCCCGGCGGTTGGGCACCAGCGCCACGTACGTCGTGTCCTCCCGGGCCCGCAGACGGCGTACGACCTGCTCGGTGTCGGCCATCTGTGGGACGCGGTCGGGCCGGACGAACGAGCCGACCTCGATGATCGGTGCCCCGGCGTCGGCCAGCATCTCGATGAACGCGACCTTGGTTTCGGTCGGCACGATGTCGGGTTCGTTCTGGAGCCCGTCGCGCGGGCCGACCTCGACGATTCGGACCCGATCGGGGACCTTCACGCGCCGTCCTCCCCCTGCCCGGGTGCGGAATCGGAGAGGTCCTCCACCTCTACGACGATGGCGCCTGCGTCCACCTGCCCACCGGCGGAGACGTGGACCTGCCTAACGCGCGCGCGGGCGCCGGCCCGGACGACGGTCTCCATCTTCATCGCCTCGAGGGCGAACAACGGCGCCCCGGCGTCCACGACCTCGCCCGGCCGCACGAACAGCCGGGTCACGACGCCCGGCATGGGTGCCCGCAGGTCGTGGTGGGCGACCTGATGCGCAGCCGGCCGATCCGCCCGGCCCGTCTCGAAGGCATAAGCCTCGCCCCGGACGTGGAGGTGATGGACGCCCGACCGTTCGGCGTGGTGGACGATGAGCCGCCGGCCGTCACAGGTCGCGGCGAACAGACCCCCGTCGATCTCTTCCAGCGCCACCCGACACTGGTGGCCGTCGACCCTCACGACCAGCTGCTGGCCGTCGCCGAAAACCTCCACCGGAAACTCCGCTCCACCCGTCCGCAGTACGAATCGCTGCGGCGCGACGCGCGGCGGGTGATGCCCGGCGTTGAAGGTCACGGCATCCTCCATCCCGACAGCCGGTCCCACGGATCAGGGAAAGCGGCCGGCGTGGCGGGGCGGGCGGTCGAGGGGCGTTGCCGGGCGGCGAGCGTGGCCGCGATCGCGAGTGCTTCTGCGGGCGGGGGCGAACGCCGCCAACCAGCCAGGTGCTCGGACAGGAAGTCCGTCGACAGTTCACCCGCGAGGAAGGAGGGGTGCGTGACGATGGCGCGCAGGTGCGGGATGTTGGTCTGGATGCCCAGGATCACGTACTCCTCGAGGGCCTGGACCATGCGCCGCAGGGCGGCGTCGCGGTGCGGTGCCCATGCGATCGCCTTCGCGAGGATTGGGTCGTAGTGCACGGGCACGACCTGACCGGCGCGGATGCCGGAGTCGATCCGCACGCCGGGGATGTGGGGCTCGACCAGGCGCAGCACGGTACCGGGCGACGGCGCAAAGTCGGCTTGGGGGTCTTCCGCGTAGATGCGGCACTCGACGGCGTGCCCGCGCAGGACGACGTCGTCCTGCGTCAGGTCGAGGCGCTGCCCGGCGGCGATGCGGATCTGCTCGCACACCATGTCGATCCCCGTGACCGCTTCGGTGACGGGATGCTCGACCTGGAGACGTGTGTTGACCTCCAGGAAGTAGAAGCAACGGTCCCGGTCGACGAGGAACTCGACGGTGCCCGCGTTGACGTAGCCCGCCTCCCGCACCACGCGCAGCGCGGCGTCTCCCAGGTGCGCCCGCAACTGGGCATCGACGACGACCGACGGCGCCTCCTCCACGATCTTCTGGTGGCGCCGCTGTACGCTGCACTCGCGCTCACCGAGGTGGACGGCGTTGCCGTATCCGTCGGCGAGGATCTGGACTTCGATGTGGCGGGCTCCCTCGATGTACTTCTCGAGGATCAAGGCGTCGTCCCCGAAAGCCGAGCGCGCCTCGCGCCGCGCGGATGCGAGGGCGGGGGCCAGTTCGGCGGCGGTGCGCACGACGCGCATCCCCTTGCCACCCCCACCCGCCGCCGCCTTGACCAACACCGGGTAACCCAGCCGCGCTGCTGCGCGGGCCAGATCCTCGTCGCCGGAGGGTCCGTCGTGGCCTGGCACGACCGGCACGCCGGCTGTCGCGGCGAGGCGGCGGGCCCTGGCCTTGTCCCCCAGGGCGGAGATGACCTCCGGGGGCGGACCGATGAACGTGACATCCGCTTGGCGGCAGGCCTCCGCGAAGGCAGCGTTCTCCGCCAAAAATCCGTACCCGGGGTGGATGGCGTCTGCGCCCACCCGTCGGGCGGCTTCGAGGATGCGGTCGATGTTGAGGTAGGACGCGGCCGGCTCGGGGGGCCCGATCGAAACCGCCTCGTCCGCCAGCAGGACGTGGGCCGAGGTACGGTCGACGTCCGAGTAGACGGCGACGGCGGCGACACCCAGATCGCGGCATGCCCGGATGACCCGGACGGCGATCTCCCCGCGGTTGGCGATCAGGATCTTCGAGAGGGTCATGTCGGAGTCGGGTGCCGGCCGAGCACGTGAGCTCACTCCGAGTCGTGCGTTGCCATCCAGCTGGGTCTGCGTCTTTCGAGAAATGCCCGCATGCCCTCCTGACCTTCGGGTCCGGTGCGGAGCCGGGCGATCAGGTCGACGGTGAACTCCCTCGCCTCCTGGGGACTGAGGCGGTGCACCTGGTCGAACAGGTGCTTCACCTGGGCCAGCGCTTCGGGTCCCCCCGCCTGCAGGCTGCGCGCCCATCCGGCGACGACGTCGTCGGGGTCGTCGGCGACCGCGTTCACCAGCCCCATTTCCAGGGCGCGATGGGCCGGGAAACGCTCACCGGTCAGCGCGGCCCACAGCAGGTGGGAGCGCGACACCTTCCGGAGCAGAAAGGGGAAAATCATCGCCGGGACCAACCCCAGCCGCACCTCGGTGAGTCCGAAGACCGCGCCCGGTTCGGCCACCGCGAGGTCGCAGGCGGCCACCAACCCCATGCCACCGCCCAGCACCGCGCCGTGGACGCGGGCCACGACCGGCCGCGGGCAGCCGACCACGGCGTCGAGCATCTCGGCCAGTCGCGCCGCGTCGCGACGGTTGTCCTCCAGCGAGGCGTGAACCGTCGAGCGCATCCAGTGCAGGTCCGCGCCGGCGCAGAACGACGGACCTTCCCCGGACAGCACGACGTAGCGGATGCCAGGCCGCCGGGCGGCGTCCCGGAACGCCGCGCCGAGCGCATCGATCAGGTCGGCGCTGAGGGCGTTGTGCACCTCAGGCCGCGACAGCGTGATCGACAGGCTCGATCCGTCGACCTCCACGCGGAGCACGTTCACCCTCACATGCGAAACACGCCCGGCTTCATCGGCTGGATCGGCGCGTTCAGCGCCGCCGACAGCGCCAGGCCGAGGACGTCGCGCGTGGCCGGCGGGTCGATGATGCCGTCGTCCCACAGCCGTGCCGTACTGTAGTAGGCGTTCCCCTCGTGCTCGTACTTGTCGAGGATCGGGCGCGCGATCGCCTCGGCTTCCTCATTGGAGAGAACCCTGCCCTCGCGAGCCAGCTGGTCGCGCTTGACGGTTACGAGGACGCCGGCGGCCTGCTCGGGGCCCATGACGTTGATCCGCGCGTTCGGCCACATCCACAGGAAACGCGGCTCGTAGGCGCGCCCGCACATCGCGTAGTTGCCGGCCCCGTACGAGCCGCCGATGATCACCGTGAACCGTGGCACGCCGCAGGTGGCGACGGCATGCACCATCTTCGCCCCGGCGCGGGCGATACCGGCGGCTTCGTACTGTCGGCCCACGATGAACCCTGTGATGTTCTGCAAGAACACCACCGGGATCCGGCGCTGCCCGCACAGCTCGATGAAGTGGGCTCCCTTCTCTGCGCTCTCGACGAACAGGACGCCGTTGTTCGCGAGGATGCCCACGAGGATGCCGTGAATGCGCGCGAACCCACACACGAGCGTGGTCCCGTACAGGGCCTTGAACTCGTGGAAGCGGCTGCCGTCCGTGATGCGGGCGATCACCTCCCGCACGTCGTAGCCCTTCCGCAGGTCGGTCGGCAGGACCCCGTAGATCTCCTCCGGATCATAGTACGGCTCTTCCGGATCGGCGACGTCCACATCGACGGTCTTGCGGCGATTCAGCGTCCCCACGATGTCGCGCACGACCTCGATGGCGTGGGCGTCGTCGTGAGCGTAGTGATCCACCACCCCGGACCGGCGGGCGTGCACGTCGGCACCGCCGAGTTCTTCGGCCGAGACGTCCTCACCGGTGGCGGCCTTCACCAGCGGTGGCCCGCCCAAGAAGATCGTCCCGGTGCCTCGGACGATGACCGCCTCGTCGCTCATCGCCGGCACGTAGGCTCCCCCGGCGGTACACGACCCCATCACCGCCGCGATCTGGGGGATCCCCTCGGCAGACAGCCGCGCCTGGTTGTAGAAGATCCGGCCAAAGTGGTCGCGGTCGGGGAAGACTTCGGCCTGCAACGGCAAGAAGGCGCCCCCGGAGTCCACCAGGTAGACGCACGGCAGCCGGTTCTGCAAGGCGATCTCCTGCGCCCGCAGATGCTTCTTGACGGTGATCGGAAAGTACGTGCCGCCCTTGACGGTCGCATCGTTGGCGACGATCATCACTTCCTGTCCGGACACGCGACCGATCCCCGTGACGATGCCGGCGGCCGGGGCTTCGCCGTCGTACATCTCCCAGGCGGCCAGGGGCGACAGTTCCAGAAACGGCGAGCCCGGGTCGAGGAGACGATCGATCCGTTCGCGGACCGTCATCTTGCCCAGCTCCCGCTGACGCCGCTGGGCGCGCTCGCCGCCGCCGGCGCGGACGACCGCCAGGCGCTGATGGAGTTGCTCGGCCAGCTCCCGGTGGTAGGACCGGTTCGCCTCGAACTCGCGGCTGCGGGGATCCACCGCCGACTCGATGCGCTTCATCCTCCATGGGATACACCACCCGTCACGCCTTCTCCTCCGCGTCGGCAGCCGTATTGCGCTGGGCGAATGTCCAAGGCTACGATTTGCAGGGACCGGGGGCTGCGAGCCGCCGGGGACGGCTTTCCTGCCAGAGGAACAGAATGGACTTCGCGCTCACCGAAGAACAGCGCCTCGTTCAGCAGACCGCCCGAGACTTCGCAACCCGAGAGATCCTTCCGGTAGCCGCCCAGCTCGACGCCGAGCACCGCTTCCCAACGGAGATCATACGCCAGCTCGGCGAGCTGGGGATGATGGGCATGATCGTACCGGAAGCGTACGGGGGCGCGGGTATGGACTGCGTGTCCTATGTCGTGGCGCTCGAGGAGATCGCGCGCGCGTGCGCCGGCACGGCGGTCATCATGTCGGTCAACAACTCCCTGGTCTGTGACCCCATCCTCCGGAACGGGACGGAGGCCCAAAAGCGGCACTTCCTCCCGGCGCTGGCCTCAGGACGCGAGGTGGGGTGCTACTGCCTGACCGAGCCAGCCGCCGGTTCCGACGCGGCGTCGCTTCGGGCGACGGCGCGCGACGATGGCGACACATGGGTGCTCAACGGCACCAAGATCTTCGTCACGAACGGCGTGGAGGCTTCGATCTGCATCGTCTACGCGCGCAGCGAACCCGAAGAAGGGGCGCACGGCATCTCGGCATTCATCGTGGAGAAGGACCGACCGGGCATCCGCGTGGGCAAGGTGGAACGCAAGCTGGGGATCAACGCGTCGTCGACGTGCGAGATTCTGCTCGAGGACTGCCGCATCCCCAAGGACAACCTGCTCGGCGAGCGCGGGCAGGGTTTCAAGATCGCCCTGGCGACGCTCGATGGCGGCCGGATCGGCATCGCGGCGCAGGCGATCGGCATCGCGCGGGCCACGCTGGAAGAAAGCGCGGCCTACGCGAGGGAGCGAAGGCAGTTCGGCCGGCCGATCGCGGAGTTTCAGGCCATCCAGTGGAAGATCGCCGACATGGCGACGCGGATCGACGCGGCCCGGCTGCTCACCTACCGGGCGGCCTGGCTGCGAGACCGGGGCCGCCGGCACACCCAGGAGGCATCGATGGCCAAGCTGTTCGCGTCGGAGACCGCCATGTGGGCGGCGACCCAGGGGATCCAGATTTTCGGCGGTTACGGCTATGTCAAGGACTACCCGGCAGAGAGGCACTTCCGAGACGCGAAGATCACGGAGATCTACGAGGGGACTTCGGAGATCCAGCGCCTGGTGATCGCCAGGAACCTGGTGGGCAGCAGATAGCCGAGAGCCCGCCGATGCGAGGTGGATCGTGAACGTCGTCGTCTGCGTCAAGCAGGTGCCGGACACCGAGCAGCCGATCCGGGTGAAGCCGGACGGCAGCGGCATCGAGGAACAGGGGATCAACTGGATCCTCAACTACTACGACGAGCACGCGGTCGAGGAGGCGCTGCGCATCAAGGAGAAGGTGGGCGGCAGCGTAACGGTGGTCTGCCTGGGCGCGGAGAGGGCGACGGAGGCGGTCCGAACCGCGCTAGCGATGGGCGCCGACGAGGGCATCCTCGTCCGGGATCCGGCGCTGGACGGCTCCGACCACCTCACGGTCGCCCGGGTGCTGAGCAGGGTCGTCGGCTCGCTCGAGTGGGACCTCGTGCTCTGCGGACGCCTGGCGACCGACGACAACGCGTCGGTGGTCGGGGCGGCGCTGGCCGAGTTCTTGGGTGTGGCTCAGGCGACGGCGATCTCCAAGCTCGAACTGCACGAGGGTACCGCCACGGTGGAGCGCGAGGTGGAGGGCGGAGCCCAGACGCTCGAAGTCCCGCTGCCCGCGGTCTTCACTGTCGAGCGGACGATCAACGAGCCGCGCTACCCGACCCTTCCGGGCATCATGAAGGCCAAACGGAAGGAGATCAAGATGCTTACCGTGGCAGACCTCGGACTGAACCCGAAAGAGGTCGGGATGCCGGCGGCGCGCACGCGCTGGGTCCGGTTCTCGCCGCCACCGAAGCGACAGGCCGGTGAGGTGGTCACGCCGGACAGCCCCGAAGAGGGGGCGCGGCGCATCGTCGAGTTCTTGCGGCAGACCGCAAAGGTCATCTGACGACGCCGGGAGGAACTGCGCATGGGCGACGACGTCTGGGTGGTGGCCGATCACGCCGAGGGCAGTCTGCGCCGCATCACGTTTGAACTGCTGGGCAAGGCGAGGGAACTGGCCGATGCCCGCGGCGGGCAGGTGGTGGGCATCCTCCTGGGGCACCGGGTGGGCGGGCTGGCCGTGCCCCTGGGCGAATGCGGGGCCGACCGGGTGTTGGTCGCCGACCACCCGCTACTGGAAACCTACACGACCGATGGCTACACCGAGGTCCTGGCGTCAGCGATCGCCGAACAAAGACCGTGGCTGGTGATGGTCCCGTCGACGGCGGCAGGAAGGGACTTCGCACCGCGGGTGGCCGTGCGGGCGTCGGGTGGGATCGTCACCGACGTCGAGGATCTGCGGATCGAAGACGGCTGGCTGGTGGCCACCCGCCCGATGTACACACGCAAGGTCGTCGGCGCGGCCGCGTTCGTCGGCGAGGGCACCCAGATCGCCGTCGTCCTGCCGAAGGTGTTCTCGGCCGCGCCACGGCAGGAGGGGCGTTCGGCGGACGTGCAGGCGCTTCCCGTCGACCTCGATGCCGCGCAGATCCGCACGAAGTTCCTAAAGACCAGGCAGCTGCAGCGCGAGCGGGTGTCGCTGGCCGAGGCCGACGTGGTGGTCTCGGGGGGCCGCGGGCTGCGGGGGCCGGAGAACTTCGCGATGCTAGACGAACTGGCCGAGGCCCTCGGCGCCGCAGTGGGGTCCTCCCGACCGCCGGTCGACTCCGGCTGGGTGCCGCACGACTACGAAATCGGACAGACCGGCAAGACAGTCAGCCCGCAGGTCTACATCGCGGTGGGGATCTCTGGGGCGCCGCAGCACCTGGCTGGGATGTCCGGCTCGAAGTACATCGTGGCGATCAACAAGGATCCAAACGCCCCTATCTTCCAGATCGCATCGCTGGGCGTGGTGGGGGACTTGTTCCAGATCGTGCCGAAACTGACCGAGCAGGTGCGCAAGGCCCGGGCTGGGTGAGGGGAGGGAGGCACGTGAGCATCACGCGCGACCGCATCGAGGAATTGCGCGAGGCGCGCAGGCACTGGGAACAGACCACCCTGCGCCGTACCCTGGAGCGCCAGCCGGAGCGGCCCTGGCGGTTCACGACGATCTCCGACATGCCGATCGAGCGGCTGTACGGTCCGGAAGACATCGCGGACATCGATCCGCTGGATGACATCGGCCTGCCGGGCGAATACCCGTACACGCGCGGCATCCACGCGACGATGTATCGGGGCCGCCTGTGGACGATGCGCCAGTTCGCGGGTTTCGGGACCGCAGAGGACACCAACGAGCGTTTTCACTACCTCCTGCGGCAGGGGCAGACCGGGCTCAGCGTGGCGTTCGACATGCCGACGCTGATGGGCTACGACTCCGACCATCCGCGATCGCTCGGTGAGGTTGGGCGAGAGGGCGTGGCGATCGACACGCTCGCCGACATGGACGTGCTGTTCGACGGCATCCCGCTCGCCGAGGTCAGTACGTCGATGACGATCAACGCACCGGCGGCGGTGCTGTACGCGATGTACGTGGCGCTGGCGGACCAGCGCGGGGTTCCGCGGTCCCGGTTGCGCGGCACCATCCAGAACGACTGCCTGAAGGAGTTCATCGCGCAGAAGGAGTGGATCGTCCCGCCACGGCCCAGCATGAAGCTGGCCATCGATACCTTCGAGTTCTCCGTGCGTGAGACCCCTCAGTGGAATCCGATCTCGATCAGCGGATATCACATCCGCGAGGCAGGAGCGACGGCGGTTCAGGAACTGGCCTTCACCCTCGCCGACGGTATCGCCTACGTCCAGGGCGGCATCGATCGGGGTCTGGACGTGGATACGTTCGCACCCCGGCTGAGCTTCTTCTTCGACGTGCACAACGACTTCTTCGAAGAGATCGCAAAACTGAGGGCCGCCCGTCGCATGTGGGCCAGGATCATGAGGGAGCGGTTCGGTGCGCAGAACCCACGGTCGTGGATGCTGCGCACGCACTGCCAGACGGCCGGCGTGTCGCTGACCGCCCAGCAGCCGCTGAACAACGTTGTCCGCACCGCGATCCAGGCGCTGGCGGCCATCCTGGGCGGTGCGCAGTCGCTGCACACCAACTCCCTGGACGAGACCTATGCCCTGCCGACCGAGGAGGCGGTCACTGTGGCGCTGCGCACACAGCAGATTCTCGCCTACGAGAGCGGGGTGGCCAACACCGTGGACCCACTGGGCGGGTCGTACTTCGTGGAGGCGCTCACCGACCGGATGGAAGAAGAGGCCTGGCGGTACATCCGCAGGATCGACGAACTCGGCGGCATGGTGAACGCGATCGAACTGGCCTACCCGATGCGGGAGATCGCCGAAGCGAGCTACCACTACCAGCAGCAGATCGAGCGCAAGGAGAAGATCATCGTCGGGGTCAACGAGTTCGTCTCCGACCAGCCCCAACCGATCCCGATCCTCAAGATCGATCCGGAGGTCGAACGGCGGCAGGTGTACCGCGTCCAGCGGATCCGCGCCGAGCGCGACAATGCGAAGGTGCAGGCCTGCCTGGCCGAACTGCGGCGGACCGCCGAATCCGGTGGGAACACGATGTACCCGATCGTCGAGGCTGTGAAGGCCTACGCCACGCTGGGGGAGATCTGTGACGTCTTTCGGGCCGTCTGGGGTGAGTACCGCGAACAGGCGGTCATCTGAACGTCTCGGGCGTGCTCGGCCCCCGCGTCCGATGGCATGCGCCATCCCTTCCGCACGGGCGCGGGGGTGACCTATCATGGTGCGGGGTGCGAACGCAGATGGCCGAACCGCGCATCCGGATCCTGATCGCCAAGCCCGGGCTGGACGGGCACGACCGGGGGGCGAAGGTCGTGGCGCGCGCGCTGCGCGACGCGGGGTTCGAGGTCATCTACACGGGTCTGCACCAGACCCCGGAGATGATCGTCAGCGCGGCGATCCAGGAGGACGTCGACGCGATCGGTCTGTCGATTCTGTCGGGCGCGCACAACGTCCTGTTCCCGCGCGTCATGGAGCTGCTGCGCGAGCGGCGGGCCGACGACATCGTGGTCTTCGGCGGCGGCATCATCCCCGAAGACGACATCCCCGGCCTGCGGGCGGCCGGCATCAGGCAGATCTTCACGCCCGGCACCTCCTTGGCCGAGGTCGTGAGGTGGGTACGGGAGAACGTGAGGCCGCGGGGAGTGGCCGCCTGAGCGGTGAGCCCGACCGGAGCGTCCCCACCTCCCGCCGCAGGGTGACGGCGCGCCGTCCCTACGTACGGACCGCAGGCGGGCCGGTCACGGCGTACGCCGCCCAGACCCACACGAGCTCGATTCTGAACAGGTTGGGCCAGGGCATCCACACGCAGACGGGATCGTTTGCGTGGCGCGGCGTGTTTCCAAGAGACGGGGGAGCGAATGCCCGGTGACCGCGAGAGGATTCTCGAGCTGGATCGCAGGTTTCTCATCCACCCGCTGCATGACCCCGCGGAGCAGGCGGACGCCGTAGTCACCGTCCAAGGCCAGGGCGCGGTGCTGCGCGACGCGGATGGCCGGGAGTACATCGACGGTCTTTCCTCGCTGTGGAACGTCAACGTGGGACACGGCAGGGAGGAGCTAGCTGACGCGGCCGCCCGGCAGATGGCGCAGCTGGCGTACGCCTCGGCGTATGCAGGGCTCACGAACGAACCAGCCGCCCGCCTGGCCGAACGGCTGCTCTCCCTCTCCTATCGAGGCCTGTCGGGTGTCTACTTCACGACCGGAGGGGCCGAATCCAACGAGACCGCGTTCAAGATCGCCCGCTACTACTGGAAGCGGCGCGGTCTACCGGACAAGACGAAGATCGTCAGCCGCCACCACGCGTACCACGGCGTGACGCTAGCCGCCATGAGCGCCACGGGGATTCCGGCGTACCACCGCATGTTCGCGCCGACGGTTCCCGGCTTCGTCCACGTCCCACCACCCTATCCCTACCGCGAGGAGGGGTCTGCGGCGGAAGCCCTCGAGGAGGCGATCGTCCGGGAGGACCCGCAGACCGTGGCGGCGTTCATCGCCGAGCCGGTGATCGGCGCCGGCGGCGTGATCCCGCCGGATGGAGACTACTTTCCCAGGGTTCGCGAGATCTGCGACCGCCACGGCGTCCTGCTGATCGCCGACGAGGTCATCACGGGCTTTGGCCGGACCGGGCGCTGGTTCGCACTCGAACACTGGGGCGTCCGCCCCGACATCGTCACCTTCGCCAAGGGGGTGACGAGTGCATACCTGCCGCTGGGAGGCATCATGGTCTCGGAGCAGATCCACCGGACGATCCTCGACGCGCCGGCGGCGGAGCGGTTCATGCACGCGGCCACCTACTCCGCCCACCCCACGTGCTGCGCGGTGGCGCTGCGGAATCTCGACATCCTCGAGGGAGAGGGCCTGGTGGAGCGCGCCGCGGTGTTGGGGCGCCGACTCCTCGACGGCCTCCGAACCCTCGGTGATCTTCCCCGTGTCGGCGACGTCCGCGGGCTGGGACTGATGTGCGGGATCGAGCTGGTCGAAGATCAGGACACGAAGGAACCGGCGCTGGGATCGGGCGCACGGGTGCTTGCGCAGGCGCGCCGGCGCGGGCTGCTGACCCGCATGAGGGCAGGGCAGCGGGGCGACCACCCGATCGGCGACGTCGTCTGCGTGGCGCCTCCCTTTGTGGTCTCCGAGTCCCAGGTGGATCGCATCGTCGACATCCTCCGCGAGTCCATCCGCACCGCCGGCTAGCCGCCTGTGCCCCTCACCCCGGAACCCCCTTGGAGGATCGCGCGGGAACCCCGTTGCCGGGGCCCGGTGGGGACCGTCCCCAGACGCCTGTGAGGTACAGGCCAGGTGGCCTACGGCGCAGGAGGGCAGCCGTGAGCCGGGCGGAGGGACGTAACATCGGCGCGACGCCTAGCGCGCGGCGCTGGATCCAGGCACCGTGGCAGGAGGTTCGGCGATCTCCGCCTGATACTTTGTAACGAAAGGCTCCGCTCTCCGCGGGAGCGGCGGATCGCCGTCTCGACACGAGCCGGGGAGGGCGCAGGATGGGTTCGGCAGGAGGGTTCACACGGGCGGCGCGGCTGGAGGAGGTGCAGCGCGCCGGTTGTCTGGCGGTCGCGGTGGCCGGGCACACCGTCGCCCTGTTCGCGCACCAGGGCCGCATCTACGCGGTGGACAACCGTTGCCCGCACATGGGCTTTCCATTGCATCGCGGCTCGGTGCACGACGGGATCCTGACGTGCCACTGGCACCACGCCCGGTTTGACCTCGCCACCGGCGGTACCTTCGACCTGTGGGCCGATGACGTGCGTACCTTTCCGGTGGAAGTCCGGGATGGCGAGGTGTGGGTGGACGTCTCGCCACGCCAGGACGCAGTCACCCATCAGCGGACCAGACTGCGGGACGGACTGGAGCGGGGACTGAACCTGGTGATCGCTAAGGCGGTGATCGGCCTGCTGGCCGCAGGCGAGGACGCGGCCGAGCCCTTCCGCATCGGGCTGGAGTTCGGCGCGCGGCATCGGGAAACCGGATGGGGTCGTGGGCTGACGACGCTCGCCTGTTTGATGAACCTGATCTTCTGCCTCTACCCCGAGGACCGGGCGCGGGCATTGTACCACGGCCTGTCGCACGTGGCCGTGGACTGCGCGGGCAGCCCGCCGCGCCACGGCGTCCGTCCGCTCCCCGGTCAGCCGGCCGATGTTGCGGCGCTGCGGCGGTGGTTTCGGCGGTTCGTGGAGGTGCGGGACGCGGAGGGCGCGGAACGGTGCATCGTGTCGGCGGTGCGGGCGGGGGCGGGCGCGCGGCAGATCGCGGACATGCTGTTCGCGGCCGCGACCGACCACCGGTACGCCGCAGGCGGGCACTTGCTGGACTTCACGAACAAGGCCCTCGAGGCGTTGGACCTGGCCGGGTGGGAGTTTGCGGAACCCGTTCTGGGCAGCCTCGCGCCCGGCTACGCGCAGGCTGAGAGGATGGAGGAATCCAACGCTTGGCGTCACCCGATCGACCTGGTCGAGGTCGTCGAGGCGGCCTTCGAGGTGATCCCCGACGCCGCGCCCGCCGGCAGGTCCAAGCGGGGTTCTTGGTCGGGCCGCGAAGCGCTCGTCCCGATCCTCCTTGGTCACGATCCGCAGGCCATCGCAGACGCGCTGGTGGACGGACTTCGGCAGGGAGCGACCGCCGTCGAGCTCGCCGCCGCGGTGAGCTATGCCGCGGCGCTGCGGGTCGCGCACTTCGCCAGAAGCAACGAATTCAGCGACTGGGATACGGCGCTTCACACCTTCACGTTCGCCAACGCGGTCGAGCAGGGACTGCGCCGCCTGGACGGAGATTCGACCGAGGATCCGCCGGCGTTGCTGCGGGGCGTGTTCGATGCGGCGATGAGCGTCTACCTGGACCGTTTCCTCAACGTGCCGCCGGCGCGGCTGCCCGAACCGGCGCGGGTGCAGGACCCCGAAGGCCTCCTGCGCGAGCTGGCGGATGTGCTGGACCGCCAGCAACAGGTGGACGAGGCGGGCGCGCTGGTCGCGGACTACCTCGCCAGCGGCGGGGCGCCGGGCCGACTGCTGGCCGCCCTAGGCGCGTTGCTCCTGCGAGAGGACCGCGACTTTCACACGGTGCAGATGATCGAGGCAGCCTTCCGCCAGTTCCGCCACCTGGGCAACACACCCGCGGGTGCGCACGTCCTGATCGCCGCGGCGCGCTACCTGGCGGCCCACGCGCCGACGATGCGTTCGCAGGGACAGACGTTCCAGATCGCGCACCGACTGCACCGCGGTGAACGGCTCTACGCCGACCCGTGAATGGTTCACCCGTCGGCGGTGGTCGGGCGTGGCGGCTACCCGCACCGCGCCCGTCGCTGTTATCATGACCGCGTGAAGGTCCACATTGGCCACCAGCGCCGGTACGTCGCCCTACAGGGGCCGCGCTCGGTCCGGGAGATGTTGCGTGAACTCGACCTCAACCCGGAGACGGTGATCGTCATTCGCGGCGGCGAGTTGCTGACCGCAGACGCGGTGCTCAGCCCGGACGACGAGGTCGAGATCCGGCCGGTGGTGTCGGGTGGCGGGCGGGATCGGACCCCGGGCGGTGGGGGGATGACATCGCGGCCCCGCGTCCGGATGCCGACTCGCCGGCGGAGGGTTTGATGCGCTGCACCACCTGCAGGGCGACCGCTTCCGTCGAGGTGCGCCGACATCACGCGGCGTTCTGCGGCCCCCACTTTCTTGAGTGGTTCGAGAGTCAGGTCCGGCGCGCCATCGAGCGGGAACGCATGTTCACCCGGGCCGACCGTGTGCTGGTCGCGGTGTCGGGAGGCAAGGACAGCCTGGTTTTGTGGGACGTCCTGTTGCGGTTCGGCTACCAGGCGACCGGACTGCACCTGAATCTGGGCATCCACGAGTATTCGCGGGAGTCGGAAGAGAAGGCGGCGTCGTTTGCGGCGGTGCGCGGCGCAGAACTGATCGTCGTCGACATCCCCACCGAGTACGGCGTGGGCGTGGAGGGTCTGGCGGAGGCGACGGGCCGCGTGTCTTGCTCTGCGTGCGGGCTCAGCAAACGCTACCTGTTCAACAAGCTCGCCCTGGATCGGGGATTCGACGTCGTGGCCACCGCCCACAACCTCGATGACGAGGCTGCGGTTCTGCTGGGCAACCTGATCTCGGGCAACGTCGACGCGCTCGTGCGGCAGTCGCCGGTGCTGGAGAGCACGCACCCGGCGCTGGTCAAGAAGGTGAAGCCCCTGTACCGGATCGCCGAACGCGAGACCGCCGCCTACGCGGTGCTGCGCGGCATCGACTACATCCTCGAAGAGTGCCCCAACAGCGTCGGGGCGCGTTCGCTGCTCTTGAAGGAAGCGTTGAACCTCCTGGAGCATCAGGCACCCGGCACCAAGCAGAACCTCTACTGGAACTTCCTCGATCGGGTGCGGCCACTGCTTCGAGCCCAGCGGGAGCCCGCCGAGGTGCGCTCGTGTGTCCACTGCGGCCAGCCGACGACCGCCGAGGTGTGCGCCTTCTGCCGGATGACCGAGCGCGCGGCCCGGCGGATGCGTGTGCGCACGGCCGCAGGCCAAGACCGCGAAGACGCGGTGGACGTCTTTGCGGTCGGTCCCGCGCGGTCGGCCGCCGAGCGTTGATGCGCACGGGCCCCCTGCAGGCCGGCGACCTCGTCCTGCTCATCGACCGCCGCCGGCGTAGCTATCCGATCACGCTCCAAGCCGGCAAGGTCCAAGACCTGCGGGGCCGCCTGGCGCACGACGACCTGATCGGGCGCGACGAGGGGACGTTCGTGCGCACATCGGCGGGCGAGCGTTTCCTGGCCGTGCGGCCTACACTCGCAGACTACGTGCTGGAGATGCCCCGCGGGGCCACGATCGTCTATCCCAAGGACCTGGCGCAGATCCTGATGGCAGCCGACGTGTACCCCGGAGCGACCGTGGTGGAGGCGGGAACCGGATCCGGATCGCTGACGATGGCGTTGCTGCGGGCCGTGGGACCACAGGGGAAGGTCTTCACGTACGACGTGCGGGCTGACTTCCAACGCCGCGCTTTGCGCAACGTCGAGGCGTTCTTGGGGCCCCAGGATCGTCTGGTGGCGCGCATCCACGACGTCTACGAAGGGATCCCGGACGCGCCTGCGGAACGCATCATCCTGGATCTGCCCGAGCCCTGGCGGGTGGTGGAGCACGCCGCGGCGACCTTGCCGGCGGGCGGGATCTTCGCGTCGTACGTGCCGACCGTGCTCCAGGCGCATCGGACATCCGAGGCGTTGCGGGCCTCGGGTGCGTTCGCGCTGATCGAGACGACCGAGACGCTCGTCCGGCCCTGGAATCTCGAAGGCCAGAGCGTGCGGCCGGTCCACCGGATGGTCGCCCATACCGGGTTCGTCACGGTCGCCCGGCGTGTGGCCGGATGAAGGTCGCCGGTGGCCGCAGCGAGTGAGGCCACGAACGGGAGGATGCGATGGACGACTTGCTGGCAAGGGCTCTAAACATCGCGCAACTCAAGGGTGCGACGTATGCGGATGCTCGGCTGGTCGAGACCGCCGAGCAGACCATCGTCGTCCGCAACGGGGCCGTCCAGGGGATCAGCCAGACCGAGGACACCGGCTTCGGCGTCCGCGTGATCGCCGACGGTGCCTGGGGTTTTGCCTCCAGTTTCCGCCTCGAGCCAGACGAGGCCGAACGCGTCGCCGACCTCGCAGTGCAGATCGCGAGGGCTAGTGCGCTGACCAAGACCGAGGACGTCGACATCGGCCCTCCGGTCGTCCAACGCGGCACCTATCGTACGCCGTTCGAGGTCGATCCTTTCTCGGTTCCCGTCGAGCGCAAAGTCGACGTGTTGCTGCGTGCCGACGCGGGGATGCGTGGCGTGGCCGGCGTCCGGACGACCGAGGCGAGCATGGTGTTTGTCCGCCAGCGGAAAATCTTTGCCAGCACGGAGGGCAGCCTGATCGAGCAGGAGATCGTGGAGTCCGGGTGCGGGATCCAGGCGACGGCGGTCGGAGACGGCGAGGTCCAGCGGCGCTCCTATCCGAACTCGGTCGGACGCCACCAGCAGACGCGCGGGTGGGAGTTCGTGGAGGAGTGGGACCTGCCGGGCAACGCCGAGCGCATCGCCGAGGAGGCCGTAGCACTGCTGTTCGCCGATCCGTGTCCAGAGGGCGTGACCACGGTGATCCTGAGCGGGAACCAGGTGGCGCTGCAGATCCACGAGTCGTGCGGGCACGCCATCGAGCTCGACCGCGTGTTCGGGAACGAAGCGGCGTTTGCCGGCACGTCCTTTCTGACACCCGACAAGCTGGGGACGTTCCGCTACGGATCGGAGTTCGTCAACATCACCGCGGACGCCACGCTGCCGGGGGGTCTGGGGACCTTTGGCTGGGACGACGAGGGCGTGCCGGCCCAGCGGACCGACATCGTGAAGGAGGGTCGGTTCGTCGGCTACTTGACGGATCGGGAGAGCGCCCGCCGACTGGCCCGTACGGTGGGTCGCAGCGATCTGGCGACCGGCCGATCCAACGGGACGTCGCGGGCGTCGGGGTGGAACCGGATCCCGATGATCCGCATGACGAACGTCAACTTGCTTGCGGGGACGTGGCGGCTGGAGGACCTGATCGCGGATACGGACGAGGGGATCCTCATGGACACGAATCGGTCCTGGAGCATCGACGACCGGCGGCTGAACTTCCAGTTCGGTTGCGAGATCGCCTGGGAGATCAAGGGGGGAAGACGTACCCGAATGCTGCGCAACCCGATCTACACCGGGATGACGCCGCAGTTTTGGAGCTCGTGCGATGCGGTCTGCAACGCGGACCATTGGGTCCTGTGGGGCACGCCGAACTGCGGGAAGGGCGAGCCCATGCAAGTGGGCCACACAGGACATGGCGCGGCGCCTGCGCGGTTCCGCAACGTGCGGGTGTTCGGGAAGCGCTGACATGCTGGGCGAGGCGAAGATCCGAGAGCTGTTGTCGAGCGCGATCGCCCGTTCTCCGGCGGACGAGACCGAGGTCGTGCTCCTGTCGGGTGACCAGGCGCTCACGCGCTTTGCGAACAACACGATCCACCAGAACGTCGCGGAGACCGACGTGAGCATCGCCGTGCGCGTCGCGGTCGGCAGGCACCTGGGGTCTGCGATCACCAACCGGCCGATGGCCGACGCGCTGGGCCGGGCGATCGACCGGGCGACATCGGTGGCCCGCCTGGCGCCGGAGACGGCGGACTTTCCCGGTCTGCCGGAACCGCAGACGCCAAAGCCGGTCCGCGCCTTCGACGACGCCGTAGCGGGCGCGTCTGCCCGGTGGCGCGCGGAGCGAGTTCGCGAGGTGTTGCGCCTGGCCCAATCGAGCGGTGCGATGGCTGCCGGCGCGCTCTGCGCAGGGATTGCCGAGGTCGCGGTCGCGAACTCCCGCGGTGTGTTCTGCTACCACGCCGGAACGCGGGCGCGGTTCAACCTGGTGATCTCGAAGGACGGTGCGTCGGGGCACGCACAGCGTGCGGCGTGGCGCCTCGACGACCTCGACTTCGAGGGGCTGGCGCGCACCGCGGTACAGAGGGCGCTGCGCGCCCGCCAGCCACGACCGGTGGAGCCCGGGACCTACCCGGTCGTGCTGGAGCCGTACGCGGTGCAGGATATCGTCGGCCACCTGGCCTTCTCCGGGATGGGCGCGCTGGCGGTACAGGAAGGCCGCAGCTGGATGAACGGGCGGTTGGGCGATCGGGCGATGTCCGAGCGGATTACGATCATCGACGACGGCTGCGACACCGCCGGGCTGCCGATGCCGTTTGACCACGAGGGCGTGCCCAAGGAGCGGGTCACGATCGTGGACCGCGGTGTACCCGTCGGGCCCGTCTACGACACGACGACGGCGGCCAAAGAAGGCCGGCGGTCGACGGGACACGCCGTACCGCGCGCGTGGCCAGAGTTCGCCGCCTTCGGTCCGCTTCCGGTGCACCTGTTCGTGGCGGCCGGGGATGCCGCGATCGAGGAGATGGTCCAGCAGGTGTCGCGCGGACTGTATGTGACCCGGTTCTGGTACACGCGGCTGGTGCACCCCCGGGACTGTGTCGTCACCGGCATGACGCGCGACGGCGTCTTTTGGATCGAGGACGGGGAGATCGCCTACCCGGTACGCAACCTACGGTTCACCCAGGGCTATGTCCAGGCCCTGGCGGCGGTCAACCGGGTCGGCGCCGACACCTGGCTGCTGTCCGGGGGTTTCGGCAGCGTCCGCGTGCCTGCGCTGTCTGTGAGCGAGTTCACGTTCACCGGGGTGACAGAGTTCTGAAGGTCACGCCCGTGGGCCCTTCGATTGCCCCCCTCGTGACCTTGCGGCTGGGAGGCCGACGATGACCGACCGGCTGTATCTGCGCGGCGGCTACGTGTGGGAGTTCGACGCGGTCGTCGCAGCGACCGGCGACGCGGAGGTGGCGCTGGATCGGACCGCGTTCTTCCCCGGTGGTGGGGGCCAACCGGCGGATACCGGGTGGCTGCGTTGGGGGACGGCGGAGCGGACCGTAGTGGGTTCGCGCACGGACGGGCAGGTCGTCTGGCACCGCCTGGAGGGGTTGCCACCGGCAATTGGGGAGAGGGTGCGGGGCGCGCTGGACTGGGAGCGCCGGTACGCCATCATGCGGCACCACTCGGCGCTGCACGTGCTGGTCGGAGCGGTGTATCGTCTGTTCGGCGCGTTGGTGACCGGTGGCGCGATCCATCCGGACCGCGCACGCATGGACTTCTCGCTGGAAGACCTCAACCCCCAACGCGTTGCGGCCATCGAGGAGGAGGCGAACCGGGTGATCGCAGCCGATCTGCCCATCCGCGTGCGGTTCGTCTCACGGGAGGAGTTCGAGCGGTCGGATCTGCTGCGTCTGGCACGCAACCGGATCCCACAGGGCCTGGACCCGGTCCGCGTGGTGGAGATCGAGGGCTACGACGCGCAGGCCGACGGCGGAACGCACGTCGCGCGGACGGGGGAGATCGGCGCCCTGCGCGTGGTGCGGACCGACAACAAGGGTCGCGTCAACCGCCGGATCGAAATCGCGCTGGCTCCGTGACTACAGCGGCCATGCCAGGGGGATCACGAGCAGGCCGACGGCGTACAGCAGCACCGCCAGCGGGGCGCCCACGCGGAAGTAGTCGCGCAGGGTGTAACCGCCAGGGCCCATGACGAGCAGGTTTACCGGGTTGCTGACGGGGGTGAAGGTCGTGCCGGTGGCGGCGACGACCGCCATCATGAAGGCGGCCGGGCTTGCGCCCAGGCGGGATGCGGCTTCCAGCGCGACCGGCCCGAGCACCACGGTGGCCGCCACGCTGGGTACGACCTGGTTGAGGGCGATCGCGACCGCGTACAGCGCCGCGAAGGACCCAAACGGGCTGTGGATCAGCGCGAGCGCGGCCTCGCCGATGCGGGGGGCCGCTCCGGTGTCGGCCAGAGCCAGGCCCAGCGGCAGCATCCCGCCGATGAAGACCAAGCTCCGCCAGTCGACCGTGCGGTAGGCCTCTTCACCGGGCAGGCAACCCGACGCCAGGACGAACAGAGCGGCACCCAGCGTGGCGACCGCGACATCGGCAAAGCCGGTGGCGATCGCTACCGACATGCCCGCAACCGCCGCGAGCGCGGCCGGAATTCGATGGGTCCGAGGCGGTACGTGCAGGTGCTGTTCCAAAAGCAGGAAGTCGGGGTCGCCGGCCAGCACGCGCAGCTGCGACCGCAGACCCTGCACGAGCAGGGCGTCCCCGACTTCGAGGGGGATGTCGGCGATCCCGCTGCGCCGCGGCTGCCCCCTGCGCCAGATCGCGAGGACCGACACGCCGTAGCGCTTGCGGAAGTCCAGATCCCGCAGGGTCTTGCCAGCCAGCGCCGAACGCGGAGACACCACGACCTCGGCGAGGCCCACGTCGAACGACTCCAGCGTGACGTCGGTGGGTTCGTGGACGTCCAGCCCCAGTTCGCGGAGGCGGTCGACCAGCGCCGGGTCGCGGACGCCGCCCACGAGCAGACGATCCCCCCGCTGCAGCGTCTCGGAGGCCGACGGATTGAGGATGGTCCGGTCCCTGCGCAGGATGCCCAGGATCACCGCGCCGTGCAGCCGGCCCAGCTCGGTGGCGGCAACGGTGCGGCCGACGAGGGGCGAGGCGGCCTGGATGCGGCACTCGCGCAACCGCTCGTGCATGCGGTAGACGCCGACCAGGGACTGGTCGCGGGTACGCCGCATGCGCAAGAACGCTTCCGTGGGACGATCCGGCAGCAGTCGGCGCCCGACGATCAGGAAGAACAGGATTCCGACCGCGACGAAGGCGACGCCCAGGGGCAGGAATTCGAACAACCCGAACCCCCATCCGCGCCGGTCCGCGAGCATCGCGGACGCTATGAGGTTGCTCGGACCCGCCACCAGCGTCAGCACACCCCCCAGCCGCGCACTGAGCGCCAGCGGCAGGAGCAGGCGCGACGGAACGATGCCGCGCTCGACGCAGACGGCGACCGCGACCGGGAGCAGCACCGCCAGCGCCCCGAGGTTGTTCATGAAACCCGACAGGACGGCCACGGTGGTCATGAGCAGCGCCGCCAGCTGCAGGTCGGAGTGCGTGCTGAGGCCCATCAGGCGGCGGCCGAGCAACGCCGCGGCCCCGGTTCGCTCCAGCGCGGCACTGATGATGAAGATGGCGGCGACCGTGATGAGTACGGGGCTTCCGAATCCAGAGAAGGCGCGCTCCACCGCGAGCACGCCGCTCGCCGCGAGCGCCAGCGGAACGCACAGGGCCACGAAGTCCGCCCGCCAGCGTCCCCACGAGAGGAGCAACGCCGCGGCGGCGAGGATGATGAGCGTCGTGACCGCGGCCGGGGTCACGTCGGGTCAGACGCGTTCGACCGCGACCGCGACCGCCTCGCCCCCGCCCAGGCAGATCCCGGCGACCCCCCGTCGGACATCCCGCTCAGCCATCGCATACAACAGCGTCGTGAGGATGCGCGCCCCACTGGCCCCCAAGGGGTGTCCGAGGGCGACCGCGCCGCCGTGGACGTTCACTTTGTCCAGCGGCAGCCCGATCTTCCGGCACACGCCCAACACCACGGCGGCAAACGCTTCGTTGATCTCGTACAGGTCGACGTCGTCCTTCGACCAGCCCACGCGTCCCAACAGCCGCTCAATGGCGTACGCCGGCGCGATCGTGAACCACTCCGGCGCCGTCGCGGCGGTCGCGTAGCCCACGATGCGGGCCATTGGCGGGCGCCCTGCCCGTTCCGCGACGGCATCGGAAACCACGACGAGAGCCGCGGCACCGTCGCTGATGCTGCTGGCGTTGGCGGCCGTCACCGTCCCGTCGCGCTCGAACACGGGGCGCAGCGTGGGGATCTTCTCGAAGTTGACGCGGCGCGGTTCCTCGTCTTCGGTGACGACCGTGGGAGTCTTGCCGTCTGAGACGGGGACGGGTACCGTCTGCGAGGCGAAACAGCCGCGGTCGAGCGCTTCGATCGCCAGCCGGTACGAACGCACCGCGTACTCGTCCTGGTCCGCGCGGCTGATCCGGTATTCGGCCGCCAGCAGCTCGGCGCACGAGCCCATGTGGCAGTCCCGGTAGGCGTCCCACAGCCCGTCTCGGATCATCGAGTCCGTGATCTCGCCGTGTCCCAGGCGGTATCCGGCCCGCGCCTTGGGCAGCAGGTAGGGTGCGAGGCTCATGTTCTCCATGCCGCCCGCGACGTAGACCTCGCCGTCCCCGGCACGGATCCCCTGCGCGGCCAGCATGACCGCCTTCAACCCGGATCCGCACATCTTGTTGATCGTCAGCGCACCCACGGTGTCGGGCAGCCCCGCGCCGATCGCGGCCTGTCGCGCGGGCGCCTGACCGAGCCCGGCCGGCAATACGTTTCCCATGATCACCTCGTCGACCGACACCGAATCGATGCCGGCACGCTGTACGGCCTCGCGCACGACAATCGCGCCCAGGCGCGGTGCAGGGACTTCGCTCAAGCCGCCCATGAACCTCCCGATGGGGGTGCGGACGGCGCTCAGAATCAGGGCTTCGGCCATCATGGTCCTCCTGAAATCGGGGGTGCGGCGCGCCGCGTGCGCCGAATACCATTGTAACGCCGGTGAACAGGCCGGATCGGTTCTGGTATCCTGGCAGGGACCATCGACGGGAGGGATTCGGGTTGCACGATGAGTTCGGGCGCACTGGATCAGGAGGGTTGGAGATCGGCGGCTGCGCAGCCGTCGATCTGGCGCATCGGTTCGGCACCCCGCTGCACGTCCTCGACGGCGGCAGACTCCGCGCGAACCTCAAAGCGTACCGTGAAGCGTTCGCGCGCCACGTCCCCGACGGCCGTCCCGTGTTCGCGTCCAAGGCCCTTTGTGTGATCGCGACGTGCCGGCTGGCCCACGACGCCGGGTTCGGACTCGACGTGGCATCAGGGGGAGAGATCCACACGGCGCTGGTGGCGGGCGTCCCGGCTCGGGACCTCGTCTTCCACGGCAACAACAAGACGCCCGAGGAACTGCGGTACGCGCTCGAAGCCGGCGTCGGCCGCATCGTCGTCGACAACTTCGACGAGATCGACCTGCTCGAGGAACTCGCGGCCGACGGTGACGGCGCGGTGGACGTCTGGCTGCGGCTGACGCCGGGGATCGAGCCGCACACGCACAGGGCGATCGTGACCGGCGGCGTGGACACGAAGTTCGGATTCGGGATCGCCGATGGGACGGCCGACCGCGCGGTGCGCCGTGCCCTAAAGAGCCGGGGATTGCGGCTGCGCGGCTTCCACAGCCACATCGGCTCGCAGATTCTCGAACTCGAACCGTTCGTCTTGAACGCGCGCACGATGGTAAAGTACGCCGCGCGCGTACGCGACGAGTTCGGGTATGCGGCCGAAGAGCTCAACCTGGGGGGAGGTCTGGGCATCCGCTATCGACGCGAGGAAAGCCCACCTCCCATCGAGGCGTTCGTGCGATCGGTGGCCGATGCTGTCCGCCAGACCTGCGTGCGGATGGACCTGCCACCGCCGCGGCTGTTTTTGGAGCCGGGCCGATCGGTCGTCGGCCCCGCGGGCGTGACGCTCTACACCGTGGGCGCCGTCAAGCGCATTCCGGGCGTCCGGACGTATGTCTCCGTCGACGGCGGCATGTACGAGAACCCGCGCCCGGCTCTGTACGGCGCGCGGTACGAGGCCGCCCTCGCATCTTGCCCGGATGCCGACGCCACGCAGACCGTGGCGCTGGCGGGGCGGTGCTGCGAGTCCGGGGATGTGCTGATCTGGGAGGCGCAACTCCCCGAGGTGCGGCGTGGGGATGTGGTGGCGGTCTTTGCGACCGGCGCGTACACGTATTCGATGGCGAGCAACTACAACCGGTTCCCGCGGCCCGCGGTCGTGCTGGCGGAGGACGGACGCGCGCGGGTCGTCGTGAGGGCAGAGACGTACGCCGACTTGGTGCGGCTGGACGCCCCGATCGAGCGGGGCGCGTAGGGGCGTCGTGATCGGCCTCAGTCCGGAGACGCTTGCGTACACCGCGGTCGCCCTGATCGTGGCGGCCACGATCCACGAGTTCGCGCACGCCTACGCCGCGGTGCGGTTGGGCGATCCCACGCCCCAACAGCAGGGCAGGCTCACGTTGAATCCGCTGGCGCACCTGGATCCCATCGGGTCGCTGATGATCTTCTTGGTGGGCTTCGGGTGGGCACGGCCCGTGGAGATCCAGCCGGCCAACTTCTCCGACTGGAGGCGCGGCGTTCTGTTGGTCGCTGTCGCGGGCCCCCTCGCCAACGTCGCCGCCGTGGCCCTGCTCGGGCTGCCCGTCCGGCTGGGGAGCGTCCCGCCGGCGGAATGGGCCGTGGACCTGTGGTCGGCGATGATCCGCATCAACGCGGTGCTGGCGGTGTTCAACCTGCTGCCGATCCCGCCCCTGGACGGATCGAGGATCCTGGCGTCGCTGCTCCCGGGTCCGTATGCCGTCTGGTACGCGCGCCTGCAGCCGATCGGGATCGTGGTCCTGGTCGTGCTGCTGTTCACAGGGTCTTTGGGACGCATCCTGACGCCCCCGGTCCTGTGGCTGATCCGCTGGGGGACGGGCCTGCCGCTGTGAGGCAGGGCACGTGTTGCGCAGGGCGAACTGTCGCTTGAGGTGAAGCGAGTGGGCGGGCGAGCGGCTTACGTGGTGCACTTACCGAGCTTCGCGGGGCCGATCGAAGACCTCGTGCAGCGCGCGCACCAAGGTGAGGTGGATCTCCGCGAGGTGTCCGTCGGCGACATCGTGCGTGGCTACCTGGAGGCGATCCGGGACGGGATCGACCTCGACGAGGCGACGGAGTTCCTGCGGCACGCGGCGCAGCTGGTCGAGATGAAGAGCAAGCTGTTGCTGCCGCCCAAGCCGGAATCCGAACCGGTACCCCAACCCGAGGAAGAGGGTGACCTGGCTGCCAGCCTCGAAGCTCAGATGGAGGAATACCGGACATTCAAGGAGGCTGCGGCGGCGCTCGCCGAGCTCGAGGCGGTCCAACGCGCTATCTTCACGCGTCCTGCGGCCGATGTGCGGCCGGGCGATCTGCCCCTAGTCGGCGTGACCGTCTTTGACCTGTTCGCTGCCTTCCGGCGCGTGCTCGAACGGTCCCGGGACGTCGTGACCGAGATCCCTGCCGAAGGGGTAACAGTTGCCGAGTGCATGCGACGCATCCTGCGCGCGCTCGCGTCGGCAGCCGACGGGCTTGCGTTCGACGGTCTGTTCGGGCAGGGCACGCCGAGGATCGTCGTGATCGTGACGTTCCTCGCCCTGCTGGAACTCATCCGGCGGCGCCGCGTAGGTGTCCGTCAGGACGGCCCCCTCGCCCCGATCCTCCTGTATCCAGTGGGTTCGCCCGACGATGGGCGGGAGGGGCGCCACAAAGAGGACGGGAGATGAGCGCCGACTGGGACGCGCGGTCCGTGCATGAACGCGACGCTCCGAACGAGCGGACGCTGCTGGCGGCGTTGGAATGCCTGCTGTTGGTCGGCGGCGGGCCGGTCTCTCTGGAGCGGCTGGCGGAGACGATCGAGCGAACGCCGGAGCAGACGGCCGACCTCCTCGCAAGGCTCCGGCGGGACTACGAAGGGCGTGGTCTGATGATCCAGGCGGTCGCAGGCGGCTATCAACTCTGCACGCGACCGGAGTATGCGGACTTCGTCGGACGCCTCGTCGCGGCGCAGGCGGAGCCGCTGACGCGGGCGACGCTCGAGACGCTTGCCATCGTGGCGTATAAGCAGCCGGTCACCCGGGCGGAGATCGAGGCGGTGCGGGGCGCGCGCTCGGACCACCACCTGCGCAAGCTCGCCGATCGCAACCTGATCCGTGAGGTTGGCCGACGGCCGGGGCCCCGATCGCCCATCCTGTACGGAACCACCGAACTGTTCTTGCGCCACTTCGGGCTGCGGGCATTGAGCGACCTGCCACCCGTGGGCAGCGAGCAACACCTGAAGGAGATGCTCGGCGATCCGTCGGAAGCGATGCGCTCCGGGTGATGGGCGGACGAGAGGTGACCGCGTGGGGGGTGCGCGCGTTCGCCGCCGGCGCGTGGGCGCTCGTGAGCTGCATGGTCTCGGCGACCGCGCGCCCATCCGAGGCTGCGCCCGCTCCGAGGATCGAGGCGGCCGCCTACCTGTTGATGGAGGAAGCGACCGGACAGGTGCTGGCGGCGCACAACCCGCACCTGGCGCTTCCTCCGGCCAGCACCACGAAGATCATGACCGCGATCTTAGTCCTGGAGTCGCTTGCGCCCGACGCCGAGGTCGTCGTGGGCGTCCGCGCAAGCGTGGAGCGCTCAGGGGCGACGATCGGGCTGGAGGTTGGGGAGCGACGCCGGGTCGCAGAGCTGCTGCACGCAATGCTGATGAAGTCCGCCAACGACGCGGCGGTGGCGCTGGCGGAAGCTGTGGCCGGATCGGTGGAGGCGTTCGTCGCGCGGATGAACCTGCGCGCCCGCCAGCTGGGTGCGCGCGCCACGCACTTCGTCAATCCGCACGGGCTGCACGATCCCGCGCACCGTAGCTCGGCGTACGACCTGGCGCTGTTCGCACGGGAGGCGATGCGTCACGAGCTTTTCGTCCGCATCGTGCGGTCCGAGGTGTACGAGTACGTGGGATCCGCCGGGGCCCAGCGCATCGTCAACAGCAACCGCCTCCTCCGGCAGTACGCGGGCGCGGACGGCGTCAAGACGGGGTGGGTGGGGCCCTCGGGCCCGTGCCTGGTCGGCTCGGCCTCGCGGGAAGGCAGGCGCCTCATCGCCGTCGTGCTCAACGCGCCGCACATGTACCGCGACACCGCGCGGCTCCTCGACCACGGGTTCGGGGGCTTCGCGTTGCGGCGGCTCGCCTCGCGGGGCCAGGTCTTCGGCGAGCACCGCGTGGACCGGTTCGGCTCAGTTGTCCGCGGGGCGGCGGCGTCCGACGTCGTTCGGTCCATCCATCGCGACGCGCAAGTGCGCACGCACGTCGTCTTCCGCGCGGACCTGCGCGCGCCGATCGACGCGGGGCAAACCGTGGGGTACGTGGAGTTCCTGGCCGACGGCAGGCGGATCGGATCGGTCGACCTCGTTGCCGCGGAAACCCTCGGCAGGCCTTCGGTGTTCGTCATGATGTGGCGGTGGCTGCTGGGGTTGTTGGGGCGGTAGGGAGACGCGGCGTGCGGTCCGTGCGACGGCGCGCGCGTCGCCTGCGCTGCGTGGGCTGTCTGGTGGCACTTGGGGCGGCGCTGGCCGCACCGGCGGTCGGCGCATCTCCCCTGGTCGTCACCGACGCCCTCGGACAGCGGCTCGTGTTTTCCGCGCCGCCGAGACGGATCGTCTCGATCGCGCCGAGCGTCACCGAGATCCTGTTTGCGATCGGTGCGTCCTCACAGGTCGTGGGGGTGTCTTCGGCGGACGACCATCCTCCAGATGTGCGGCACAAACCGCGCGTGGGCGGTGTGCACCTGGATTACGAACGGATCGCCTCCCTCCGCCCGGATCTGGTCGTGGGTGTGGCCGGCCTGCAGCGTCCGGCGCTGGAGCGGCTCCGGGCGCTGGGACACCGTGTGATGGCGATCGACCCCCGAACGCTGCGGCAGACGTACCAGGCGATCCTGACCCTGGGCGCGGTCACGGGGCGTGCCGGTGCGGCCATGGCCGTCGTCGAGGGCATGCGGGGGCGCGAGGCGCGCGTCGTGCAGGCGGTTGCCGGCCTGCCCAGACCGCGCGTGTTCGTGGAGGTGTGGGATCAGCCGTTCATGACCGCCGGACGCGATACCTTCGTGGACGACCTGTTGCGGCTGGCGAGAGGCGCCAACGTCTTCGGTGACCTCGTCGGGTGGCCGCAGGTCTCCGAGGAGCAGATCGTTGCCCGCGACCCCGAGGTGATCCTGTCGATGGGTACGAGCGCGCAGCGGATTCTGGGGCGGGAGGGGTGGGGGCGGATCGCAGCGGTGCGGAACCGACGGGTCTACGCATTGACACCCGCGTGGGTGTCGCGGCCCGGCCCCCGACTGGTGTTGGGCCTGGAGCAGATCGCAAGCCGGCTCCACGCCGACCGGTTCCGGTGACGGCGCCCGTGAGTGCGCGCCAAGATGGCCCGTCCGCACGGGGACGGCATCTGTCGGCGGTGGAAGTCCACGACCTTCGCGCCGGCTATGGGGACGTCGACGTGCTGCGGGGCGTCTCGGTGTCCATCGGGCACGGCGTACTGGCCGCAGTGTGCGGGCCGAACGGCGCCGGCAAGACGACGCTGCTTCGCTGCGTGGCGGGGTTGCTCAGGCCGTGGGGAGGTGGGGTGCGCGTGGGCGGCTGGGCGATCGGCGATCTGGGACCGAGGGATCGGGCGCGGCTGCTGGCCTACCTCCCGCAGGACCCGGCGTCGCCGGTGGGGTTCACCTGCCTCGAGGTAGTGACCATGGGCCGGTATGCCCACGCCGGAGGGATGGCTTGGTCCGCGGCGGACCGTCAGGCGGCCTTTCGTGCGATGGAGCGCACCGGGACCGCGCACCTCGCCCGCCGGCCCTTCCACCAGACCAGCGGCGGCGAACGGCAGCGCGTGCTCTTGAGCCGCGCCCTGGCCCAGGGTGCACGGGTGCTGGTCCTCGACGAGCCGACCGCACACCTGGACATCGCGCACCAGGTCCAGGCGATGCGCCTCCTGCGCTCGCTGTGCGGCGAGGGCATCACGACGATCGCGGCGATGCACGAGCTGAACCTCGCGGCACTGTTCTGTGACCAGATCGCCCTGTTGAGCGATGGGCGGGTGGTCGCGCACGGACCGTCCGCCGAGGTCTTGACCCCGGGGCTCGTCAGGAAGGTCTACGGCGCGGAGGCCCTGGTGGCGTCCCATCCCCAGACCGGCGGGCCGGTCGTGTTGCCGTCGTTGGAGGGGCAGCCATGAGGCGCCCGATGACGATCGCGATCGACGGTCCGATGGGCGCCGGCAAGGGAACGATCGCGCGCCTGCTGGCGCAGAGGCTCGGATACCGCTACGTCGACACCGGGGCGATGTACCGGGCGATCGCATGGAAGGCGCTGCAGACCGGCGTCGACCTGCACGATCGGCACGCGGTGGCCGAGCTCGCGCGCCACACGCAGATCCGGCTGGAACCCGCCGAGGGGGGGATGCGGGTGATGTGCGACGGGGAGGACGTGACGGCGGCCATCCGTTCGCTGGAGGTGAACGCGGCGGTGTCTGCCGTGGCCTCCAACCCCGGCGTGCGGTCGGTGCTGACGGAGCGGCAGCGGCAGTTGGCCCTGTCCGGTGGGTTGGTCATGGAGGGGCGGGACATCGGGACGGTCGTGCTCCCCCACGCCGACCTGAAGATCTACCTCGACGCTTCCCTAGACGAACGCGCGCGCCGACGCTGGGAGGAGCTGCGCGACCGGGGCGAGGACGTCCCGCTCGACGAGGTCAAGGAGATCCTGCGCCGGGACGACGAGGTCGCCACGGCCCGCGAGGTGGCGCCGCTGCGACGGGCGCCCGACGCCCACCGCATCGACACCACCGGCAAGACGCCCGAGCAGGTCATCGAGGAGATCCTGGGGCTGGCGCGAAACAGCCGGTAGGCCCCTGCCTATCGAAGAGTCGGTCGCGACGGACGGGTATGTACTGGATCAGCAAGTTCTTCTTTACGCTCATCCTACGCGCGCTGTTCGGCATGCGGGTGACCGGCCGCGAGCACGAACCCCGACGCGGTCCGTTCATCGTCGTGTCCAACCACTGGAGCGCTTTCGACCCTCCGGTCTTGGGCTGTGCGCTGCGCAACAAGGTGCACTTCATGGCCAAAGAGGAACTGTTCCGCATCCCGGTGCTGCGGAGCTGGATGCGGGCCGTTGGGACGTTTCCGGTGCGCCGCGGCGAGCCCGACCGGGCGGCGATCCGGGCCGCGTTGGAGATCGTCCGTCGCGGCGGAGTGCTCGGGATGTTCCCGGAGGGCACGCGCAATCCGCGCGGCTACCTCCTGCCGGCCGAACCCGGGGCAGCCTTCCTGGCGCTGCGGGCGCGCGTACCGATCCTGCCGGTCGGCATCCTCGGGACGCTGGACGTGCTGCCCAAGGGCGCAAGAATGCCGAGACTGCGCAGGATTCGCGTGCGCATCGGACCACCGATCCACCTCGACGACATCCCACAGGAAGATGCGATCCGGGAGGTGAGCGACCGCATCATGCGGGCCATCGCCGAGTTGCTGGGCGTCGAACCACCGGTGCACGAGAAGGCGGCGAGCACCAAGGGGTAGCCGGCCGACGGTGTGCTATCCTTGGGTGGAGCCGGCGTCGTTGGGTTGCTCATGAAGATCGTCGTCGCCAAGCACATGGGATTCTGCGGGGGCGTCAAGCGTGCCGTGGAGATGGCCCGTCAGACTGCACAGGCTCACTCCGGGCCGGTGTTCACGTGGGGGCCGCTGATCCACAACCCGCAGGTGGTCGGCCGCCTGCAGGAGGCGGGTGTGCGTGTGGCCGAAGCCGTGGACGACCTCGCGGGCGAGGCGTTCGTTGTTTCCGCCTACGGTGTCGAGCAGCGGGTGCTGGACGCGGTGCGCGAACGGGGAATGGAGGTCGTCGACGCCACGTGCCCTGTGGTGACACGGGCGCATGCGCTGGCTGACCGCCTCGTCGAGGAAGGGTACTTCCTGGTCGCCATCGGAGACCATGGGCATCCGGAGATGGTGACGCTCAAGGAGAAACTGGGGGATCGCGTGGCGATCGTCCACACGCCGGAGGAGGCGTCGGCCCTGCGGCTGCGGGGCAGGGTGGGCGTGATCTCCCAGACGACACAGTCCATGGAAAACTTCCGGCGCATCGTCGGAGAGATCGTCCTGCGGGTGAAGGAAACCAAGGTCATCAACACACTGTGTCCGGCGATCACCGTGCGGCAGGAGGAGGCCAAGCGGATGGTCGAAGAGGTGGACGTGCTGCTGGTCGTCGGCGGGCATCACAGCGCGAACACCACGAGGCTCGCGGAGATCGGACGCGCCCGTGCACTGCCCACGTACCACATCGAAACGCCCGACGAGATCCGTCCGGACTGGTTCGCTGCCGACAGCACCGTGGGCGTCATGTCCGGCGCGTCCACGCCTGACTGGATCATCGAGAAGGTCCTGCTGCGGCTGGACGAAATCCGCCTCTCGTTGGGCGCGTGACGCTCTCGATTCGCCGTCTCGCATCCGCCTGGTTGCGATGCCATGCGTCCGCTGCCCGTGGTCGCGATCGTAGGCCGGCCGAACGTGGGGAAGTCGGCCCTGTTCAACCGCATCGTCGGCCGCCGCCTAGCGATCGTGGAGGACACCCCGGGGATCACCCGCGACCGCCTCTACGCGGAGGCGGACTGGGACGGCCGTCGGTTCGTCGTGACGGACACCGGCGGCATCGTGGTCGACGCGCAGGACCCGATCGTCGAGCAGGTGCGGCGCCAGGCTGAGATCGCGGTGCGCGAAGCCGACGTCGTCCTCCTCGTCACCGACGTCCAGACCGGCATGGTGCCGGACGACGCCGAGGTGGCGCAAGTCCTGCGCCGGGCACGCGTGCCCGTGCTGCTGGTCGCCAACAAGGCCGACAACCCCCGCCTGGCCGAGGCGGCGGCTGAGTTCCATCGGCTGGGGCTGGGCGAGCCGATCGCGGTATCCGCCCACCACGGGATCGGGGTGGCGGAACTGCTGGACGAGGTGGTGCGGCGGCTTCCCGACGGCCAGGCCGCTCCGGGGGAGGCGGCCGACACGGAGGAAGCGGTACGGGTTGCGTTCGTCGGCCGTCCCAATGTGGGGAAGTCGTCGCTCGTCAACGCGCTGGTGGGCACGGAGAGGGTGATCGTCGACGACCGTCCGGGCACCACGCGCGACGCGGTCGACACCGTGCTCCGCCGGGGGGGACGGACGTTCGTCCTGGTGGACACGGCCGGGATGCGGCGGAGGTCCCGCGTGCACGAGCGGGTGGAGGTCTACGGCGTGAGCCGCGCCCGCCGGGCCATCGCCGGGGCCAACGTCGTGGTGCTGGTCGTCGACGCTTCGCAGCGGGTGACAGACCAGGATCAACAGATCGCGCGCTACGCGGCGGAAGCCGGTCGGGCGATGGTCATCGCCGCGAACAAGTGGGACCTCATGCGCGGGGCCGACGCGGCCGAACATGCCAGGCGGCTGCACCACGAGCTGAGGCACGTCCGGTTCGCTCCGGTGGTCTTCGTGTCCGCCAAAACCGGACGCAACGTCGCAAGGATCCTCGACGCCGTCGAGCGCGCGGACGCCGCGCATGCCCGCCGGATCGCCACCGGGCCGTTGAACCGGGCGATCGAGGAAGCAGAAGCCGCCGTGGCGCCGCCGGCCGACCGCCGCGGGAGGCGGTTGAAGATCTACTACGCGACGCAGGTGGCGCCGCGCCCGCCGACGATGGTCCTGTTCGTCAACCACCCCGAGATCGCAGACCCGGCGTACGTGCGTTACTTGGAGGGCAGGCTGCGGCAGGCGTTCGACTTCGAGGGAACGCCGCTGCGCCTGTTCGTGCGCGCTCGCAGGGCGGGTTCCAGAGCCTGAGGAATCGGTGGCCCCGATGGTCGGCGTCCTGGCCGTCGCTCTCGGTTACGTCTGTGGCTCGCTTCCGACTGGGCTGGTGGCGGTGCGGGCCTTCCTCGGCGTCGACATCCGCCAGCACGGCAGCGGCAACATTGGGACGGTGAACGTGTACCGGGTGGCGGGGCCGCTGCTGGGGGCGTTGGTGCTGGTGGCGGACGGGCTCAAGGGGGCCGTTCCTGTGTGGGTCGCGCAGCGTGCCGACCTCGACGCCGGGTGGGCCGTGGCCGCCGGGCTCGCCGCGATCGTAGGCCACAACTGGTCGGTCTTCCTGCGCTTTGCCGGGGGCAAAGGGATCGCGACGAGTTTCGGCGTCGTGCTGGCGCTGTCGGCCGGTGTGGGGGCGGTGGCCGTGGCCGTCTGGGTGGCGGCGGTCGCCGTCACGCGCTTCGCGTCGGTCGGTTCAATACTCGCGATGCTGTCCGTGCCGGTTGCGATGCTGGTGCTGCGGAAACCGGTGCCCTACGTCGTCTTCGGCGCAATCGCCGCGGCGTTGGCCCTGTACCGCCATCGGTCGAACATCCGGCGGCTGATCGAGGGCAGCGAACTCCGCATCGGTGACCGCGCGCAGTGAGCGAGGCCCCATCCTCGGGTGTGGGGGAGCCGGCGCACGATGAACGTCCTCGTGTACGGTGCGGGCGCACTCGGGTCGCTCATCGGCGGGTACATGGCCGCGTCCGGCCACCGCGTGACCCTCATGTGCCGTCGGGAGCACGCGGACGCGATACGGCAGGACGGGCTTGAGCTCGTCGGCCCCTACGGCGGAATCCGATCCCGGCCGTTGCCGGTCACACGGCTGTCGGACGTCCCCTACGCCCCCGATGTCGTCTTCCTGACCGTCAGGGGGTATCAGACGGAGGCGGCGGCTGCCGACCTGGCCGATGGCGTCGGGGATTCGGTGCGGGTGGTGGCGATGCAGAACGGCGTCGGTCACGAGCAGACGCTGGCGGGCCGTCTGGGCGCTGGCCGGGTGGTCGCGGGCGCCGCCACCATCGGCGCATCGCTTGTCTCACCCGGACGGGTCGTCCGCCATAATCGGGGGGGCATCGGGGTGGCGCCCTGGCAGGGCGCGGAGGTGGGCGACATCGCCCGGATGCTGGCCGCCTCGGGTCTGCGGACGCGCGCCTACCGGCGTGGGGTGGACCTGAAGTGGTCGAAACTCTTGCTGAACCTCGTCGCAAACGCCACCTCCGCCATCCTCGACATGTCTGCAGCGGAGATCTACCGGGACCCGGTGGCGTTTGCGATCGAGCGTCGGATGCTGCGGGAGGCGCTCTCCGTGATGCGCACGGTGGGCGCGCGGGTCGTCAACCTGCCCGCCTATCCAACGCGGCTGCTCCCGTCCGTCATCGCCATGCCGTCGCCGTTGGCCCGCGCGCTGCTCGCACCGAGGGCCGGCGCCGGCCGCGGCAGCAAGATGCCGTCGTTGTGGTACGACGTGCACCAGACGGCGCGGGAGTCGGAGGTCGTCTATCTCAACGGCGCCGTATCGCGCATCGCCCGCGAGGTGGGGATGGCGGCGCCGGTCAACGAGGCCCTGACAGCGGTCTTGCTCGAGTTGCTGGCTGGCGGTCGGCGGCGCGAGGCCTTTTGGCGGAACCCCTTGGCCCTCGCCCAGCGGATCGGCATCTCCGACACGATCTGAGGTGGCGCATTCCGATCGCGCGCGCTCGTCGTGTGGCCGGCGCGCGTGGGGCGCGTGTTATAATGCGGCCGTCCGGTCGGGCCGTAGCGCAGCCTGGTAGCGCGCCTGAATGGGGTTCAGGAGGTCGGCGGTTCAAGTCCGCCCGGCCCGACCAGTCGCTTGGCCAAGGAATCGTATCGAGGGCGGGTCGCGTGACTTGCCCGGAAACCGCCGACCTCCGGTCCGGGGTCCCCGGCAAGTCGTGGTTGCCGGTTCGGGGGCGGGGAACCAGTCACCACCCATGATCCCCCCAGAACGCGTCATCGGCCGGCTCGCCTTCGAGTTCGTCCGACCGCCGTCGCACCGCCTGCGCATCGAGTCGGAACTCCTCGAGGCGAGCGAAAAGAAGATCGTCCTCGCTCACGCGTTGTCGCCCTCCAGGCCGCTGCGACACCTCGGGGAGGTGGTCTTGGACACCGGGTACTGGGCGGTGTGGTTCCTGTTCAAAGGGCGGCCCTACGACGTCGGCCGCGTCTACCGTCCGGATGGAAGCTGGATGGGGTACTACGTCGACGTCCTCAAGCCGGTGCGGTGGCGAGGAGCGGACCCGAAGACCCTGGAGCCGCTGGTCGATCTGTTCCTCGACATCTGGGTGGCGCCGGACGGAACCTATTCGGTCTTGGACGAGGACGAGTTCGAAGAAGCGATCCGCAAGGGACACCTGAGCCGAGTACAGGTGATCCAGGCACGGACGACCCTCCGAAACCTCACAGCAGCGATCGACCGGGCGGAGTTCCCGCCGGCTGCGGTGAAGGCCTACCGGTTATAGTCGGCCGACGCTCCGGCACGGGCACCGACCTCACTGCGTCTGCCGGAGGGCACGCCATATCCGTTCCGGGCGCAGGGGCATGTCCAGGTGGCGGATGCCAAAAGGTGCCAGCGCGTCGACGACCGCGTTGACGAACGCCGGGGTGCCACCGATCGTCCCCGCTTCGCCCACACCCTTGGCGCCCAGGGGATTGGTCGGGGAAGGTGTGACGGTGCGATGCGTCTCTATGGGCGGGACGTGGGCGGCCCGCGGAACCGGATACTCCGCGAGGGTCAGCTGCAGCGGCTGCCCGCCCGCATCGTAGGCGACCTCCTCGAACAGGGCCTGGCCCATGGCCTGGACGATACCACCGTGGATCTGTCCTTCTACGAGCAGCGGATTCATGACCACGCCGCAGTCGTCGACGCTCACGTAGCGCAGTACGCCCACCTGGCCCGTGCCGGGGTCGACTTCGACGACACACAGGTGTGCGCCGAACGGAAACGTCGAGTCGCCGATCGAGAACGTCGCGCTCTCCTCCAGACCCGGTTCCGACCCTGGGAACCACCTGCGGGTGCTGTGCGCCAACTCGGCGACCTCGGCTACGGAGAGCACGCGGTCGGGCACCCCCCGCACCGCGATCGCCCCGTCGCGGACCTCCAGGTCCCGCACGGAGGCTTCCAGCACGTGCGCGGCGATGCGCAGCATCTTCTTGCGGACCCTGTCGGCCGCGCGGAGGATGGCCGACCCGCCGACGACGAGCGTGCGGCTGCCCCCCGTTCCCATTCCCGTCGGGACCGCCAGCGTGTCGCCGTGCACGATCTGCACGCGGTCGGGCGGGATGCCGAGGCGGTCGGCGACGATCTGCGCGAAGGCGCTGGCCGCTCCCTGCCCGTGGGGGGAGGTGCCGGTGTAGACGACGGCGCTGCCGTCGGGCCCCACCCTCACCGTGGCGCGTTCCCATCCGAACGCGCACACTTCCACATAGGTCGACAACCCGATGCCGACGTAGCGCCCGGCCTGACGCGCGCGTCGTTGTTCTTCGCGTAGCCGAGCGTAGTCGGCGCGCTCGAGCAGCATGTCGAGCGCTCGTCGGTAGTCGCCGCTGTCGTAGCGCAGGCGGGTCGCGGCGCGGTAGGGAAAGGCGCTCTTGGGCAGCAGATTGCGCCCGCGGACCTCCGCAGGATCGAAGCCGAGTTCGGCCGCCACCAAATCCATCGCGCGCTCCAGGTAGTACGTGGCCTCCGGTCTTCCCGCGCCGCGATAGGCACCCGTCGGTGTCTTGTGCGTATAGACCTCGACGACCTCAGCGTCGATGTTGCGGATCGAGTATGGACCCTGGAGCATCCGCAGCGTCAGCGTGGGGACCTCGGCGGTGGTGGTCAACAGGTAGGCACCGACGTCGGCGACGATGCGGGCACGCAACGCCAGCACCTTGCCGCGTCGATCGCAGGCGACTTCGAGGTCGCAGACCTGGTCGCGTCCGTGTGCGGTCGCCACCAGGCTCTCGCGCCTCGTCTCCACCCACTTCACGGGTCGCCCGAACCGCTGGGCGAGCGCGGCCACCAGCACGTCTTCGGGGTAGACGTTGAGCTTGACCCCGAAGCCACCTCCGACGTCCGGGGCGATGACCCGCACCCGGGTGGTCGGGAGATCGAGCACCTCCGCGAGCGTGTCGCGCAGGTCGTGCGGTACCTGGGTGGAAGACCACACCGTGAGGGTGCCGCGACTGCCGTCCCACGCCGCGGCGGTGCCCCGGGTCTCCATGGGGATGCCGGCGACCCTCTGGCTTCGGATGCGCTGCCGGATCACCCGGTGCGGGCGCGCGAACGCCGCATCGGGGTCTCCAGCGCGGATGCGCCTGCGATAGGCGACATTCGTGGCCAGGTCCGGATGCACAAGCGAGCGGTCTTCGACTGCCTCCAGCGGATCCACGAGGGCGTCGAGGGGCTCGTAGGCGACTTCGACGGCGTTGGTGGCGTCTTCTGCCGCGGGGCGGCTTGCCGCGAGCACTGCGGCGACGGGCTGTCCTACGTAGCGAACCACGTCACGGGCCAGCGGAGGGTGCAACGCGGGGTTCGCTCCCCGTGGCACTTCGGCCGGAACGGCGTCGATGTCCAGATCGGCAGCGGTGAGCACCGCAACCACACCCGGCTGCTGGGTGGCCTTCGCGGGATCGACACCGAGCACGCGCGCGTGGGCGTGCGGACTGCGCACCACGACCAGATGCAGCGCACCCGGCAGGGCGAGATCGTCGAGGAACGCCCCCTGGCCGCGGATCAGCTTCGGATCCTCGATCCGTGGCATCCGCCGCCCGGCCCAACTCGGACCCTGCGCCATCTCCGACTCCCGTGCACGGTGTCGGTGCTTATTGTACCGGTGGGTGCGGCAGACGTCAGGAAGCGACGGTGCTTTCGAGTCGATCGTTCCGTGGGCGGACGAGCCTGAAGGCCTGGGCGGCCTGGGGAGAGGGCCGCGCTGGACTCGCGCCGGGGCTTTACACCGCCCGTGACTCTGCCAAAAGGTCCAAGAACACCTTCACCACGTTCGGATCGAACTGTGCTCCGGCGCCCCGCCTGAGCTCGGAGGCGGCCTCGGCGTGGCCTCGAGCCACCTTGTATCGCCGGTGTTCGGTCATCGCGTTGTAGGCATCGGCGACAGCGATGATCCTCGACCCCAACGGTATCTCCTCGCCACGCAGGCCATCGGGATACCCGGTGCCGTCCCACCGCTCCTGCTGGTGTCTCACCAGCTCGGCGACCCTCCGCAGGCCCGGGGCGGGTCGCAGCATCTCGGCACCGATGACGGGGTACTGACGCAGCAGCGCAGCCTCGTCCTTGGACAGGGGGGAGGTCTTGCGCAGGATTTCCTCGGGGACACCGACCTTTCCGACGTTGTGCAGCAGGGCCGCCCAGCGGACATCTCGGCTCTCTTGATCGGAGCAGCCCAGCCGACGGGCGACGGCCTCGGCCCAATGGGCCACGGCACTCCCGTGCCCGGAGCCCAGGGCGTCGTGCGCGTCCATGGCGCGGGCCAGCGCGAGCACCACGTCGATGTACGCGCGTTCCAGATTGCCGGCCGCCTGCGCCCGGCCGATGGCGTCTGCGACCGGGTCCGCCAACGTCTGCAGGCGCCGCAGGTCGAGGTCGTCGAACGCCTCGCCCGCAGACCGGCGCGCGACGCACAGCGCTCCGATCGCCGAAGGCGGCCCACCCAAGGGCACGATGAGCGTGGAGCCGAACCCGGCGCGTTCGGAGAAAATCGGATCGCCCTGTGGCCAGTCGATCCGTCGCGGTCGGCCGCTGCCGATCACCTCCGCGAGGACACCCGACAAGGGAAAACTCGCATTCGCAAGCGCCTCCAGGGGCCCCTGTACGTGGCACAGCGTGAGGGACTCGCCTTCGGGGTCCAACAGCGCGAGGGCCGAGTGGTCGGCTCGCATCAGATCGGCGGCGCGTTCCGTGGCGCGCACGCAGACCTCCCGCAGGTTGTAGGTCTGGCGGAGGCTGGCCGCCAGCTCGCGCCCGGCTTCCAGGTCGGCGGCTTGCCGCAACAGGTCCTCCCAGGTCTGGCGCTCGGCGGAGACGTCGCGCAGGCTGAGCACGACACCTCCCACGGCGGGGTCGAGCATCTGGTTGCGGCCGACGAACTCGACCCACCTGGACTCGGCATCCGGGCGCAGCAACCGGGCTGCCCAATCGGTCGTGGCGTCCGGATGCGCATACAGCCTGACGAGCGCGGCATCGACGGTGGCGCGGTCTGCGGGGTGCACGAACTCCGCGAGCGGGCGTCCTGAGACTTCGTCGAGAGGAAGGCCGAGGAGGTCGGTGGCGCGCGCGTTCACGTAGCGCACGATGCGCCCGCCGTCCAGGACGGCCATCCCCAGTGGGTGCCGGTCGACGATCGCCCGAAACCGCTCCGTCTGCGACGTGGGGTCGGCCCGGCGCCGGCTTAGGATCCAGCCAAAGTGGCGCGCGGCGGTCTGGACCACGTCCAGGTCGGCTGCACAGAAGGCGCGATCCGTGGCGCTCTCGACACTGAGGACGGCCTCCAGACCCTCAGAGGCCAGTGCAACGTGAACCCCTTCCAGCCCTTCCCCGGTGAACGCAGGGTCGGCACCGGTAGGCCGGACCATGCGCGGGCGGCCTTCGAGCACGGCCCCCAGGGCCGCCCCGTCGTGCACGGGAAAGGTACGGGCCGGCTCGCGGGGACCGATGTGATGCGCCCGCACCCACAGGTCCCCTTCACGTACGTACACGGCGCCGCCTGTGGCCCGCAGCAACGAGACTAGGGTGTTCAGGCATCCAGCCGCGGCTTGCTCGGATGCGTCCGAGTCGACCCAACTCTCCAGTAGGCGGCGCTCGGCCTCCAGAGCGGCCCGCTCGCCCTGCGCCCGATCCAGCCCGACGTGCAGCGAGGCCACGGCCTGCGCGAGGCCGACGAGCCTCATCACAGGGGCGACGTACTGATCACCCGATGGGGGATCCCCTTGCTCCCACGCCAAGCAAACGATACCCCGGACGAGCGCGCCGGCGGCGGTCACGGCAAGGGCGCGGCCGACACCGCCGGGGGCAAGCCCCAACTCGCGAGCATGCGGCCCGTCGACATCCAGCCATACGGCTTCACCCCATGGGAGCGGCAGGTCGGGCCGCAGACGATCCCAACAAGCGCCTTCCCATCCGCCGACGGCGACATCGGCCAGCAACCGCTGGTCCTCCATCGCCCACAGACGTACGACTCCCAAGTCTGCACCCGCGAGCGCGCAGGCACGGTCGACCAGGGTCTGGGCGATTTCCGACACAGTCTGGCGCGTCGTCAGCAGGCCGACGGCTTCCGACCACTCGTGCCACCACCGTGGATCGCCAGGGCCCCAGGGGGCGCTGGGCGTGAGGGCGAGGTCAGTGCCCACGAGGATCGCGCCGTCGGGAGCGCCGGAGGTGCCGGGAGCGGGTGCGGCGTACCAGCGGTACCCCTCGCAATCGACGGTCGATGGCTGGCCGCTGCGCAGGGCGCTGCCGGCCGCTTCGACGAGAACCGCAGGAGCCGGTCCCTCGTCGAACGGGGCATCTTCGGCGACTGAGGCGCCCAGTGCGGACCGGGCCTGCGGATTCGCAAACCTCACGCGCAGTTGGGCGTCGACGCGTACTACCGGTAGCGGCAGCTCGCTCAGCACGGTCCGCTCGGGCGTCTGGCCCGCAAGGCGCACCAGATCGGTTACGTCGGTCGCGCAGGCCACGACGCCGACGACCCTGCCGATCCCGTGGCGTACCGGGGCCGTGCGCACGAGGTACGTGTGGCCGCCGCGGGCGAACTGGTAGCCGCCGGTCTCACCGTGCAGGGCGCGCAGGTGCGCCGCGAGGGGGGGATAGGAGGGGTCGGTCGTCTGGAAATACTCGTATACCGTGGCACCAACCACTCGCGTCGGATCGAGATCCAAGTCGCGCGCGGCCAGCCCTCCCGCTGCCACGAACCGCAACGCAGCGTCCGTGGCCCAGATGGCCTCCGGCATCTGCTCGACAAGCCAGTGAGAAGGAATTCGGCCCTGTACGAACACCTGTCGGTTGGTCTCGTCCGTGGTCATCACCGCTCCCCGCGGTCGACCCGCAGTGTGGAGCCTTCGTGTGCGGGTTCGGTAGCAAGACCGGTGCCATGCTGAGTGGGCAAGGGAATGGTAGGTGCGGCGAGGGACCTACACGGGGTAGAATCCGTTCGACGCCACATCTACCATGAGGATCGAGCGCACCCGATCCGCAGTCTTTACGGAACGCGTGAGGGCCATCGTGGCGGCGGTGCCCGTTGGTAGGGTCGTGACGTACGGGCAGGTGGCCTCCCTGGCGGGGCGTCCGGGCGCCGCACGGGAAGTGGGGTGGATTGCTCACGCAGGCGGTGTCGGGCTGCCGTGGTATCGCGTGGTCAACGCGACGGGCGGCCTCGCCCGAGGCTACGAAGGAGGAAGGCAGGGCCACCGCGCGGCTTTGGAGACCGCCACCCGCAGGCCAGAAGCCGCTAAATTACGCCATTTGCCGACGCAGGCTCCAGTTTCAACCGGATTTCAAACGCGAACGGGTGTTTGCTTCCAAAACTTACTTCCCGCGGCTACGACCGGGTTCCCCACCATGATGGCCCTGCGCCCCGGTCAGGCCCGCAGCAGCCTCTTCCAGGCGCTGCTCCCTCGCCCTCTGCGCTTCCACCAGCTCCTCGGTGGTCTGCCGGAGCTTCGGGACCTCCGCAGGCAGGTGGTGTACCAGCCGCGGGAGGCACAGCAGCTCCTGGCGGAGCAGAAAGCCCGAGACTCGACCCTCCGCTCCGGCCGCTCCTCCAGGAGCCTTACCAGCCTGTGAAAGTCCCGAACGCTGAACACCATTCCCTCGTCCAGCTCACCCCAACGGAGCCAGCTCTCGCGAGGCCGCCTCACCTCCAAAGGCCGAGTATCGGTCCCTTGCCCGCTCAACCCCCTTCCGTGAGGTTCCGTCAAAAGTGTGTAAACACTCAGGCGGCGACCTCCTTCCCGGCGGCCTCGATCCCGTCCTCGTACCGGACCCCCACGTAAACCTTGGCCAGCAGCTCCGGGGCGTTCAGCCGCCGGAACCTCGTCTGGGCCACCATCAGCATCCTCCAGATCACCGCCGTGGCCCGCTCCACCTTCTTGAACCGCTTGGCCGCATCCGTCCGTAGCCGCAGCGCCGCAAAGGGGGATTCCACCACGTTGACTGTCCGCAGGTGCCGCCAGTGCTCCTGGGGGTACCGGTAAAACGTCACCATTCGGTCCCAGTCCCGTCCCAACGTCTCCGCCGCCTTCCCGTCCCCATGCTGCTGGCACCACCCCTCGAACTCCT